>NZ_CP137636.1:95000-97500 GCF_036670015.1 Niallia sp. XMNu-256 | reverse complement strand
TCAACATGAGTTGATAAGAATTATCCGGTATTAGCTCCGGTTTCCCGAAGTTATCCCAGTCTTACAGGCAGGTTGCCCACGTGTTACTCACCCGTCCGCCGCTAACTTTTGGGAGCAAGCTCCCGCTAGTTCGCTCGACTTGCATGTATTAGGCACGCCGCCAGCGTTCGTCCTGAGCCAGGATCAAACTCTCCAATAAAGTGTTTGATAGCTCATTTGCACAATAATGTGCTGACTTCGATGTTGCCACAGGTTGTGGCGCTCTAAACCGAAGTTCTTTTATTGTTACATATAGTAACTAGAATTAACGTTGACGTTTTGTTTGTTTAGTTTTCAAAGAGCAATTATGGATCTGCTCAACGAGCAGTTTTTACATATTAGCAAATCATTTATCAATTGTCAATATATTTTTTGGTGGAGCCTAGCGGGATCGAACCGCTGACCTCCTGCGTGCAAAGCAGGCGCTCTCCCAGCTGAGCTAAGGCCCCGTTATATATATTGTTGTATTATTCATGGTCGGGAAGACAGGATTCGAACCTGCGACCCCTTGGTCCCAAACCAAGTGCTCTACCAAGCTGAGCTACTTCCCGCAAAATAAGCGCGCCCGAAAGGAGTCGAACCCATAACCTTCTGATCCGTAGTCAGACGCTCTATCCAATTGAGCTACGGGCGCATATAATAACTGTTTTTTAAATGGTGCCGAGAACCGGAATCGAACCGGTACGGTAGTCACCTACCGCAGGATTTTAAGTCCTGTGCGTCTGCCAGTTCCGCCACCCCGGCACATTTGGAGCGGAAGACGGGATTCGAACCCGCGACCCCCACCTTGGCAAGGTGGTGTTCTACCACTGAACTACTTCCGCATATGAGTCTAAGTGCGGGTGAAGGGAGTCGAACCCCCACGCCTCACGGCGCTAGATCCTAAGTCTAGTGCGTCTGCCAATTCCGCCACACCCGCATAAATGGTGAGCCATGCAGGATTCGAACCTGCGACCCTCTGATTAAAAGTCAGATGCTCTACCGACTGAGCTAATGGCTCTTACTAATATTTCATTCCTAAAGGTAGACAGCACTTTTTGTGCGCCAAAAGCTTGTAGCTTTTGTTGCAGATCGCAGATTCTTTGAATCGAGTGCGATCCTCTACCAACCGAGCTAATGGCTCGTTTATTTTTAGGTGAAAATAGTGAATTATTGAACATATTTTGACCGCTTTTTAAAAAAAAAGAGAATAACAGTGCCGGCCAGAGGACTCGAACCCCCAACCTACTGATTACAAGTCAGTTGCTCTACCAATTGAGCTAGGCCGGCATATGGTGGAGGATGACGGGCTCGAACCGCCGACCCTCTGCTTGTAAGGCAGATGCTCTCCCAGCTGAGCTAATCCTCCAATAATTAAAAAGCTTGGCGACGTCCTACTCTCACAGGGGTAAAACCCCAACTACCATCGGCGCTGAGAAGCTTAACTTCCGTGTTCGGGATGGGAACGGGTGTGACCTTCTCGCCATAGCCACCAAACTATTTAATTGAGAGATTGTTCTCTCAAAACTAGATAATGTTGAAGAAAGAAATTATGAGTAATTATGCCAATATAAGGCCCACAGGATGTGGGTCACGCAGGCGTTGCTACAGGATGTAGCGTATTTGGCCTGTGTTCTTTCAATTGTGGTTAAGTCCTCGACCGATTAGTATTTGTCAGCTCCACGTGTCACCACGCTTCCACCTCAAACCTATCAACCTGATCATCTTTCAGGGGTCTTACTAGTTTAACACTATGGGAAATCTCATCTCGAGGGGGGCTTCATGCTTAGATGCTTTCAGCACTTATCCCTTCCGCACATAGCTACCCAGCGATGCCCTTGGCAGAACAACTGGTACACCAGCGGTGCGTCCATCCCGGTCCTCTCGTACTAAGGACAGCTCCTCTCAAATTTCCTACGCCCACGACGGATAGGGACCGAACTGTCTCACGACGTTCTGAACCCAGCTCGCGTACCGCTTTAATGGGCGAACAGCCCAACCCTTGGGACCGACTACAGCCCCAGGATGCGATGAGCCGACATCGAGGTGCCAAACCTCCCCGTCGATGTGGACTCTTGGGGGAGATAAGCCTGTTATCCCCGGGGTAGCTTTTATCCGTTGAGCGATGGCCCTTCCATGCGGAACCACCGGATCACTAAGCCCGACTTTCGTCCCTGCTCGACTTGTAGGTCTCGCAGTCAAGCTCCCTTGTGCCTTTACACTCTACGAATGATTTCCAACCATTCTGAGGGAACCTTTGGGCGCCTCCGTTACTCTTTAGGAGGCGACCGCCCCAGTCAAACTGCCCACCTGACACTGTCTCCCACCCGGATCACGGGTGCGGGTTAGAATTTCAATACAGCCAGGGTAGTATCCCACCGATGCCTCCACCGAAGCTGGCGCTCCGGCTTCCAAGGCTCCTACCTATCCTGTACAAGCTGTACCAAAATTCAATATCAGGCTACAGTAAAGCTCCACGGGG
>NZ_CP137636.1:32500-90000 GCF_036670015.1 Niallia sp. XMNu-256 | reverse complement strand
TAAATTCCGGATTATGTCTAGTTGAGACCCCTTCATTACGAAATACACGGCCGATTTCATAAACCTTTTCAATTCCGCCAACAATTAGTCGTTTTAAATGGAGTTCAATGGCAATTCGCATATATAACTCCATATCCAGAGCATTATGATGGGTGATAAATGGTCGAGCTGCTGCTCCGCCAGCAATGGAATGCATCATTGGGGTTTCTACTTCTAGGTAACCATTGCTATCTAAATAGTTACGCATTGAACGGATAATTTGACTTCTTGTAATAAACGTTTGTTTACTATCTTGACTCATAATTAAATCTAAATAGCGTTGGCGATATCTTTGTTCTACATCTTTTAAGCCGTGGAACTTTTCTGGCAATGGGCGCAGTGATTTCGTCAGAATAGTAAAGCTTGTAGCTTTAACTGATAATTCCCCGACTTTTGTTTTAAAAACTTGTCCAGTTATTCCAACGATATCTCCTAGATCAACAAGATTAAAGATTTCATATTGCTCAGAACCTACTGCGTCTTGGCGAACATATATTTGTATTTGTCCACTTAAGTCCTGAATATGAGCAAAACCTGCTTTCCCTTTACCGCGTTTTGTCATTACACGACCCGCAATGGTAACTTCAACATTTTGATTATCTAACTCTTCTTTTTCTACCTCTCCGTATTTTTCAACAATTTCTGTTGCGAGGTGAGAGCGTTCAAATCGTTTACCGAATGGATCAAGTCCTCTTTCACGTAAATCGTTTAGTTTTTCCCTCCTAACCTGCATTTGGTCATTTATTTCTTCATGACTCATTTCGTTCATCTCCTATAATCAATTCTTTTATATGTAAGCTAATAAATCAATCAGTTCAAATTGCATACTTTATCATTTTACACAAAGTATAGCAATCATAAAAGTTTTAATCTTAAATTTAACGATGAAAGGCCACTTTAACTAGTATTTTAACTCAATTCCGAGATATAAACAAAAACTGCCAGATCACCATCTGACAGTTTTCCCTTATTAACCAACCTGAGTTTGGGTTTCTACTTCCTCAACATTCTCAACTAATCCATATAACAGGGAAGCGAGCCCGTCTCTTGTATCGCACTCATTAATTGCATTTCGAATACGGCCACTTCCTTTAATTCCTTTTAAATACCATGCTGCATGTTTTCGCATTTCCCTTACGGCGACTTTTTCATTTTTTAAATCAATAAGACGATCAAGGTGAAGCATGCAGACATCAATTTTTTCCTGGGAGGATGGCTCACCCATTAATTCACCTGTTTCTAAATATTTAACAGTACGATAAATCATCCATGGATTTCCTAATGCAGCCCGACCGATCATAACCCCATCACAACCAGTTTCCTCAAGCATCCTTTTAGCATCTTGAGGTGTAGCAACATCCCCATTGCCAATAATCGGGATGTTCACAGATTGTTTTACTTCACGGATGATATCCCAGTTTGATGTCCCTTCATACATTTGTACCCGTGTACGTCCATGAAGAGCAACCGCTTTTCCACCTGCCCGCTCAACTGCTAGTGCATTTTGAATAGCATAGATATGGTTTTCATCCCAACCCATTCTCATTTTGACTGTTACAGGTTTCTCGACTGCATCTACAACAGCAGAAACCATTTCGTAAATTTTATTAGGATCTAAAAGCCACTTAGCCCCTGCATCAACCTTTGTAATTTTCGGTACAGGACACCCCATATTGATATCAATAATATCTGCATTTGTATTTTTATCTACAAATTTAGCCGCTTCAACTAATGTTTCTTTTTCTCCGCCGAAGATTTGCAGGCTTAACGGCTTTTCTCGCTCATCTATAAACAACATATTCAATGTCTTTTCGTTCTTATATAAAATTCCTTTATCACTTACCATTTCCGCACAAACAAGACCGGCCCCAAACTCTTTAACCGTTAAACGGAAAGCAGCATTACAAACTCCTGCCATTGGAGCTAATACGACAGGATTTTTCATTTCAATATTGCCTATTTTTAGCATATATCCATCCTCCATTTAACCGCTCGTATTTCTAGATTGGCCTTAATTCATCTATACTGATCCCAAGTAAGCTGGACATTTTTTCGATCAACGCAAACGTAGGCAGTCGATTTCCTCTTTCTATTTCACCTAACATCGAAACCGAGACACCCAGCTCTCTTGCAAAACTTTCCTGAGTAAATCCCTTTAGTTTTCGAAAAGCGCGAATACGTCTTCCCCATTTTTCTCTTTCCATATTTGAACCCCTTCTTTATCAGTTAACTCATCGACGATCTTACTTAATGGCTTATTCTGCGATGGAATGATCGTATCCGGACTGATCTCCAGTAATGGAATAACAACAAATGATCGTTCAAACATACGGGGATGAGGAATAACAAGTTTCTCAGTTTTAATATTTTCTTCATTAAACAATAAAATGTCAAGGTCTATTGTTCGGGGCCCCCAATGGATTTCCCTTTTTCTACCTAGCTTTTTCTCGGTATCTAAACAGGCATCTAAAAGTTCAAACGCTGATAACTCTGTCTTTAACTGGGCTACCATGTTTAAAAACAAATCCTGTTCCGTATACCCTACTGGGACCGTTTCATAAATGGAGGATACATTTACCAACTCTATTGGGTATGTAGTAGCTAAAGCTTCTAAGGCTTCCTTTAAATAATTGGATCGATTACCAATATTTGAACCTAACGAAATATACGCTTGATTCATCTTAAACACGACCCCTAACAATTTCTACTGCGACCGATTGATAATGCCCCTTAATAGGCGGATTCGGTTTAATTACTTTTACCGTTACTTGATTAACCTTTTCAAATTGGTTTAAAATCTGTTGGGCTATTTTTTCTGCAACTGCTTCAATCAATTTATAAGGTCTTCCTTCAGCGATTTCCTGACAAATTTGAAAAAGGTCGACATAGCTAATAGACTCGTGTAAATCATCAGATACTCCTGCCTTTTTAAAATCGGTTTCTACGACTAGATCAACTACAAATCGCTGACCTAGGACGGTTTCTTCAGGAAGAACTCCATGATACCCATAGAACTCCATCCCATTCACATAGATTTTATCCAACTTGATCTCCCTTTCCCATTAAAGCATCCATCATTTTTGCCATTCTGCTTATTTCCTTCACATCATGAACACGGAAAATCTGACAGCCTTTTTGGATACCATAACAGACTGTCGCTCCCGTCCCTTCCATACGCTGATCTACTGGAAGGTTTAATACATTTCCAATCATTCTTTTGCGTGAAGGCCCTAATAAAACAGGATAGCCTAGTCCGGTAAACTTATCTAGATTTCTCATCATTTCAATATCATAGGCATCTTTTGCAAATCCAATCCCTGGATCTAATATGATTTGAGAATCCTTGACACCGGCTTTTTTCACAATAGCTATACTTTCAAAAATATCATTTAGCGTATCTCTGAAAAAGGATTGATAGTCTTGATTATCACGATTATGTTGAAGAATAATTGGTACTTGTAACTCTGCAGCCACATTTCCCATATTTGGATCAGCTTTTGCTCCCCAAATATCATTGATAATATGAGCTCCCGCTTTAATAGCACCTCTTGCTGTTTCAGCTTTAAAAGTATCAATGGATAAAGGGACAGGTACCGCCTCTTTTACCGCCTCTATAACTGGAACTACACGGCTTAGTTCCTCATCAACTGAAATCGGTGTATAACCAGGACGGGTTGATTCCCCTCCAATATCAATTAAATCTGCTCCATTTTCAACCATTTCTAGCGCATGTTGCACAGCATGGTCAATGGAATTATACTTTCCACCGTCTGAAAAGGAATCTGGAGTTACATTTAAAATTCCCATAATGAGTGATTTCTTTCCGTAGTCAAGTGTATAAGAACCACATTGAATAATTTGATTAGACATATTACACCTCTATTAATAAAAAATTGGCATTTCCTTTAATCCTATTATGATAATATAAAAAACTAAAAAAGAAAAACCAGTAAACGTAAAAAGAGACTCTCCTTATGATAGGAGAGCCTCTGTATCATCGTATAAATTAATCTTCAAATTGGAATAGAGCAGTACTTAAGTAACGTTCACCGTTATCAGGAATAATTGCTACTACCTTTTTCCCTTTTCCAAGTTGTTTTGCTACCTTTAACGCTGCATGGACAGCAGCACCTGCAGAAATACCACCTAGAATTCCTTCTTCTTGACCTACACGGCGAGAAGCTTCAAAAGCCTCGTCATTTGTCACGGTAATAACTTCATCATAAATCCCTGTATTCAATACTTCTGGAACAAAACCTGCTCCAATCCCTTGAATTTTATGTGGACCTGGTTTTCCACCAGAAATGACAGGTGAGTCAGATGGTTCAACCGCATACACTTTAATTTCAGGGAATTTTTCTTTTAGAACTTCTCCGGCTCCAGTAATAGTTCCACCCGTACCAATTCCTGCCACAAACGCGTCAAGACCATCGCTAAATTGTTCTACTAGTTCTTTTCCTGTTGTATGACGGTGAATTTCTGGGTTTGCAGGATTTTCAAATTGTTGAGGGATGAAATAGCCATGTTGCTCCGCAAGTTCATTTGCTTTTGCAATTGCACCTTTCATTCCTTCTGCTCCTGGAGTTAAGATAAGTTGGGCACCATAAGCACGAAGCAGATTACGACGTTCTAAGCTCATTGTATCTGGCATAACTAATACTGCTTTATAACCTTTTGCAGCGGCTACCCATGCCAAACCAATACCAGTATTCCCACTAGTAGGTTCAACAATTGTATCGCCAGCTTTTAACTTCCCACTTTGTTCCGCAGCTTCGATCATTGCAAGAGCGATACGATCTTTAACACTACTACCTGGGTTCATATATTCTAACTTTAAGTATACATCTGCACTATCTGTATCAACAATATGATTTAGCTTAACGACTGGAGTTCCACCGATTAATTCTGTTATTGAATTATAAGTTTTAGCCATAAATAGCACCCTTTCCCATTTCCGAGTATTTATATTGGTTTTATTTAAATTTATCAGCAATTGTTAAAATTGTCAATTACTTATTGGGAAAAAACTCATACTTTATGGCTATTTTGATTCATTCTTAAAGACTTCTAATTCTTCCTGAGGGTATATATATTTTTCATTACAGAAGTGACAATGGGCTTCTGCTTGACCATCTTCATCGATCATATCTTGGATTTCTGCCTTTCCAAGACCAATAATGGCACTCCCGAATCTCTCCCTGGAACAGTTACATGCAAAGGAAACTGGCATCTTTTCAAGGAATTTGACTTCGTCTTTTCCTAAAACTTCAATCAATAGTTCCTCAGGTGATAACCCTTTTTCAATTTGCTTTGAAATCGGCGGGATTTCGCTTAATCGTTTTTCAATTTTTGTAATCGTCTCATCTTCCGTACCAGGCATTAATTGAATGATAAAACCACCTGCAGCCAATATGGAATTATCCGGATTTACGAGGACTCCAACACCTACTGCAGAGGGGGTTTGCTCAGAAGTTGAGAAATAGTACGTAAAATCCTCACCTAATTCACCTGATACGATCGGAACTTGTCCGGTAAAATAATCCCGTAATCCGATATCCTTTACAACCGTTAAATTTCCATCTGTTCCTACAGCTCTTCTAACATCCAATTTACCATGTTGATTTAAATCAAAATGTGTTTGTGGATTGGAAACATAACCTCTAACTTCCCCTTTTGCATTACTGTCAACTAAAATATGGCCAATAGGTCCGCCACCTTCGATTTTGACTGTAAGTTTATCTTCACCGGTTAGCATTGCCCCCATCATAACCGTGGCAGTCATCGCTCTTCCCAGCGCAGCAGAGGCTGTCGGCCATGTATAATGTCGACGTTGTGCCTCCCCGACTGTTTCTGTACTACGAACCGCATAAGCGCGTACTTGTCCGTTGTAAGCAAGTGCTTTAACTAAATAGTCTCCCATCTAATATCTCCTTCCAAAACCAATAAATATTATTTTAACTATTACTATACCTTATCTCTTTAGGGTTTCCAGATTCCTATTATAAATAAGCTGCAAACCCTTTAAAGTCAAAAAGGGATCAACAATATCAATCACATTGGATTCTTGAGCAATTAGACCAGCCAAACCACCAGTTGCAATTACGGTCAATCTCTGCTGACACTCTGCTTGCATTCTTTTTACAATTCCCTCTACTTGTCCTACATAGCCATAGAGAATTCCAGATTGCATGGCTGAGACCGTATTTTTGCCAATGACACTTCCTCCATCAGGACGCGCGATTTCAATTCTAGGAAGTTTAGAAGCACGTGTATACAAGGCTTCCGTTGAAATCCCAACTCCCGGTGCAATTGCTCCTCCCATGTACTGCCTTTTCTCGTTAATATAACAGTATGTTGTTGCTGTACCAAAATCGACAATGATTAGTGGACTGCCATATTCATGGATAGCCGCCACTGCATTTACAATGCGGTCAGCTCCTACTTCACGCGGGTTATCATATTTTATATTTAGACCAGTTTTGATACCTGGACCAACAATTAAAGGGGGGATATGGAAGTATTTTTCGCACATATTTTCCAATGCCGTCATGATCGGAGGAACAACGGAAGAAATAATGATGCCATTAATGGCTGAAAAAGATAGATTTTCGTGTTCAAAAAGGCTTTTAATGGTCATCGCATATTCATCTGCAGTTTTACTGCGATTTGTTTCAATTCTCCAATGAAATTTTAATTTGTCCTGTTCATAAACGCCTAGAACGGTATTGGTGTTTCCTACATCAAATACAAAAATCATTTTATTCACCACATTTTCCAGAAAGATTCAAATACTGAAAACATCATATCATAAAGAAGATGGTGTTGTATAATCTGAAAAAAGAAAAAAGACGCCCGTTAAAGAGCGCCTTTTTATTATGAACGGTCGTCAGAACGAGGTCCATTCGTTGATTCAGATGAAGTCGAGTCGTCTTCACCTTTTTCCTCATCCTTTTTGGAAATATTTACTTTAACATTTTCATTGGAAGCATCAATCGTATTCCCATTACGGCGTTCCGGAAGGGTTCCATGGTCTGCCAGGTGTCTAATTTGCTCCGCATCTAATGTTTCTACTTCAAGCAATGTTTTCGCAATCACATCTAGTTTGTCACGATGTTCTGTAAGGATTTTACGCGCCTTTTCGTAACATTCTTTAATGATTCGTTGAATTTCCAAGTCAATTTCATAAGCAGTTGCATCTGAATAGTTCTGCTCATTATGAAAATCACGACCCAAGAATACTTGGCCCTGTGATTGACCGAATTGAAGTGGTCCTAATTTATCACTCATACCAAATTCGGTTACCATCCGACGAGCAATTCCTGTTGCACGTTGGAAGTCATTATGAGCCCCTGTACTCACTTCACCAAAGACGATGTCCTCAGAAACACGGCCTCCAAGTAGACCTGTGATTTTATCAAGTAGTTCAGGTTTTGTCATAAAGTAACGGTCTTCTTTTGGAAGCATAACGGCATATCCACCAGCTTGACCACGAGGAACAATCGTAACTTTCTGGACAATTTCAGCATCATCTAACATGAGTCCGATTACAACATGTCCTGCTTCGTGGAATGCCACAATATTTCGTTCCTTTTTGGAAATAACACGGCTCTTCTTAGCAGGTCCGGCAATGACACGGTCTGTTGCTTCATCAATATCGGTCATATCAATTTTCTTCTTATCTGAGCGCGCTGCCACAAGAGCTGCCTCATTTAATAAGTTCTCAAGATCTGCACCAGAGAAACCTGGTGTACGTTGAGCAATTGCCTTCAAATTCACTTCTTCTGCAAGTGGCTTATTGCGAGCATGTACTTTTAATACAGCTTCACGACCTCTCACATCAGGGCGATCTACCGTAATTTGACGGTCAAAACGACCTGGACGTAACAAGGCAGGGTCTAGAATATCAGCACGGTTCGTTGCAGCAATAATTATGATTCCTTCATTGCCTCCAAATCCGTCCATTTCAACAAGTAATTGGTTTAACGTTTGTTCACGTTCGTCATGTCCACCACCAAGACCAGCACCACGTTGACGACCAACAGCGTCAATTTCATCAATGAAAATAATACATGGAGCATTTTTCTTTGCAGTTTCAAATAAGTCACGAACACGAGATGCACCGACACCGACAAACATTTCAACAAAGTCAGAACCACTGATTGAGAAGAAAGGAACTCCTGCTTCCCCTGCAGTTGCTCTAGCTAATAATGTTTTACCAGTACCTGGTGGTCCAACTAATAGTACCCCTTTTGGAATCCTTGCTCCAAGTTCAACGAATTTTCGTGGATCTTTCAAAAAGTCAACGACTTCGACAAGTTCTTGTTTCTCTTCATCTGCACCAGCAACATCTTTAAAGCGAACTTTCTTCTTATCCTCGCTGTAAAGTTTTGCTTTACTTTTACCAAAGTTCATCACTCGGCTACCGCCGCCTTGAGCCTGGTTCATTAAGAAGAAGAATAAAAGCAGGATAATCACAAAGGGAATAATCGATGTAAAGAAGGTTACCCAACCACTTGTCTCTTTAGCAGGTAATTTATCAACAGTAATATTTGCCGCATAGGAATTTATGCGTTCATTTTCACTGTCTGTATTAGAGACATAGGTAATAAATTGTTTCCCTTCTTCATAACCCTTTAGCACACCGCGAACTTCTAATACTCCGCGTTCAGGCTGTGTGGTCAGTTTTGTTACCTCACCATTTTCAAGCTTTTCAATAAATTGATTGTAAGTTAAGTTCTCAGTCGGCTGATTTCCGCCATTAAAGAAACTAACAACGCCAATGATGACTAAAAAGATTAATAAATAAAAGATCGTATTACGGAAAATCCGATTCATCCCTTACCTCCTCCCACGGTCAAGAAACTATAGTGTATAGTACCATAGAAAATCCTACTATTACAAGGATTTACACTTGTAAAACCAAGTAAAATCAAGTTTATAATATATGAATACTAATAAAATAATTATTCCTCTGTATCACTATATATTTTTGGTTTTAATACACCAATATAAGGTAGATTACGATAGCGTTCAGCATAGTCCAAACCATATCCAACGACAAATGCGTTAGGCACACTAAACCCTACATAATCCGCTTGAATATCAGCTTTTCGACCTGTTGGTTTATCTAATAAAGTAACGATTTTAACCGATTTTGCTTTTCGATAATGAAATAGTTCAACTAAATAGCTCAGTGTTAAACCACTATCAATGATATCCTCAATGATTAGAATATCACGACCTTCAACAGATGCATCTAAGTCTTTAATGATCTTAACTTCACCTGATGAAACAGTTGATTTACCATAACTTGAAACATCCATAAAGTCCATTTCAAGATAAGTATCCATTCTTTTCAGAAGGTCTCCCATAAATAGGGTTGCACCTTTCAAAATCCCAATTGCAAGTGGAAAACGGTCTTGATAATCATTTGTCAGCTGCTCTGCTAATTCTGTAACCTTTTTTTGGATTTCCTCTTCCGATATTAATATTCTTTCAATATCGTTTTTCATACTTCGTTAAACCCCCTAGATGATCAATGCTTATATGTATTTGTTAAATAATAACCTTTAGAGATGTGTTGCCTGAATATAGAAATTGAAACATTATGATTGCCGCTTCTCCTTATAGGTGATAAGGATATATGGTTCCTTATCATTATTTAAAGTGTCTGCATTGTGGCATTTTTTTAATCTTGGCAGCCACAGTATACGATTTTTACCATCTGTAACAACTGGCCATTCTTCTCTCTCAGCAATTGGAACTTTGTGATCGATAAAGATACTTTTAAGTTTTTTCGTTCCTCCCATTCCTTTTAAACTCATGCGATCCCCTTGTTCCTTTGTTCGAATAATGACCGGGAATGCAACATCACTTTTATTTAGCAGAATGTTGTTAGAGTTTGTTTCTACAGGAGTTTTAATACATTGAATAGTAATCTGGTCACCATTTGGAAGTATACATTCACCAGGCTCCGTCAAAACATAATGGAAGTTTGGATGATTGTCAACCAAAAATAGAAAGTGACATAATCGGTAGGAACGAATAACCTTCAATCCTGAAGGGAAATCTAGTCTTCCAGAAGGATTTTCACTAGCTATTAATGAAAAGAAGGAATCAATATGTATAGCAGATAATGCTTGTGGTCTATGTTCATAAAGATAATCTAATATTAGTTGAATCCCTCTTCTTTGTAAAGGCAGCGGCAACTTCTGAAATGCATCTAAATCAATGGTTACTTTATCGGTATGCTTCTCTCTCCATACTGTATTCATCTTTTGCTTCGTTAATTCCTGAAGGCATTCTTCATCAAGCAGCAGATCCTCACTAAACCGTCTAAAATGTTCATGTACATTGTTATTTTCCTTTTTTAAAAAGGGTAAAACATATTTTCGAAACCGATTGCGTAGATAGCTATCACTATCATTACTTGGGTCATGACGAGGATGTAAGTGATGCTCCATGCAATACTGTTCAATTTCTTGACGACTTAAGGCTAAGAATGGCCTGACAATCGTCCCTTTTTCAAATGGCCTCATAAATGGAATTCCAGCTCGAGCACTGCCAGAGCTGCCTCTAGTAAGCCTCATTAGAATGGTTTCAATTTGATCATCCCCATGATGGGCCAGTGCCAAATGTGAAAGATGGTATTCTTTCATCACTTCTGCAAAAAACTGATACCTACATTCTCGGGCTGCAACTTCTGGACTCTTTCCTGTTTTCTCCATATACTCAGGTACGTCTACCCTTTTCATCTTAAAGGGAATTCCTCTTACTTGGCAAAACTGTTCTACATATTTTGCGTCTTGCAGAGACTCCTCTCCTCTAAACATATGATCTAAATGACCGACGACAAGTGTGATATCCTGATGTTTATTTAAGAGGTAGTTTAACAAAGCTAAGGAATCCGGTCCGCCAGATACCCCGACTAGAACCCGTTTCCCGGCAAATGTAAATCCTTTCTGTTTTAAAAACTGGTCAACCTTTTCTTCCATTTGCATTTCTTCCTTAAAAAAGTAATCGTCTTTAATCAAATTGAAACTTCCATCAGTGGGCTTCACTGTCCGTTAACCCTAATAAATCCAGTTCCTTGTTTATAAGGATATCAGTTTCTATCAAAAAAACAAAAGATTAACCAGAACTTTTTTCATTTATATTAATATTTTTTCAAAACTATTTCAGATGAGTTCTCCGAATATATAGAAGGCATAGAATAGCATCACAATAACAAGGATTAAAACCGTTTCTAGCGATCCCTTTTTCTTCCTTCCTTTCTGGTTTTGTCTCACCCGATTTCTTTGAGGATTTGTGTTGACCGAATGGGTTTGCCTGGTTTGCCTAGTTTGTCTTGTTTGTCTAGTTCCTGCTGTCGCCTTGCTAGTTTTTGCTTTAACGAGATGCAATAAATCATCTCTCATATCGCCAGCACTCAAGTACTGTCCTTGTAGGGCACTTAAAATGACAGGCTCAAATTTTTGTAATAACTTACTATTATTAATAGCTTGGCGTAATTGAGTGATTCCACCTTGTTTTTTATTAAAACGCTTCGGATAAGCAGAATTAATCATGATCATAGCTACGGCAAATAGATCATAACTCGGATCTGCCTTTCTCGATCCTAGACCCCAATACCCTCTGTCATAAAACTCAGTAAACTCTTTAATGGCTCTTCCTTGGAGGGTAGTGCCACCGACATCAATACAACGGATACGCGACGGCGGCCCCGTCACAATTAAATTTTCCGGTTTTAGATCCCCAAAAACCCAACCATTATGATGGAGTTTTTCTAAATCTGCTAGTAATTGTAGAATCAGGACCGGTAGCCATGAGCTTCCCTTTTTTTCAATAAATGTTAAAAAGTCAGGCCCTTCGATATACTCCATTACATAAAAGGAAATTTGGCCGCCGTTTACTTGCCAATCATCTACATCCAACAAAGAAGGCCCAAGGGCTGATCCTTGGACCTTTGCAAAGGATTTGAGCACATTCACTTCAGATGTTATCGACATCCCATTATCGCTCATTTTTAATGCAACTTGAACATTTTTGTTCCTTGCAAGATAGACAATCCCATTTGCCCCAAATCCTAATTCGTTTATAATGGTGTATCGATTTTTATGCCACTTACCCTCTATGACCGTTCCCGGCTGGACATTAAATCGACTCTTCGAAGAATTCATCATCACGGGATAACAAGCTCCTCAATGACCGTTTTTTCTTAAAGTAACGAATCGCTTCATTAACAGCTGGCCCTGTCGGGGTAATTCCACCGGTTGTTAACTTAGAAAAAATACCTGTTAACGATTCCAGTTTTGGGGTCCAGTCTAATAATTTATCCACTTCACCCTTTTTCCCGGGAAATACAAAGACGGAAAAACGATTTTCCCCACTTCGGGCGTTTAAACTTAATGATAAATCAAGGAGCGCTTCCTTCACTGTTGGAAGTTTCTCCTTCATGCTTGCTGATGTATCAACAAGAATCAGAACCTCAACCTCTACGGTTTCTCCGAGCTCATCGACAACTTCCATCACTTCCCCTCTTTTTTCAGGTGGAAGATCTTCTATGGTTTGGGACTTGCCAAGGATTTGCTGTAACTCTCGATTAACAACACCTTGAAGGGTTTGAGTCATTGCCTTTCTTGTCACCATTTGAACGGTTTGTGACAATTTCTGAGCATAAACGATTTGGCTTACGCCACCACCAGCCAGTGCAATTCCCTCAATTTCTTTAGCGCTTTGTTCATCAATTACATCATGTTCCATAACCCCAATAACATTTACTGTAATGCCCATCTCTTTTGCAAGCGCAGCGATTGCAATGGGATCTTCTCCTTGATTTGAACAGCCATCCGTGATTAGTAAAATTTGCTTCAGCGTTCCAGTCTTCATCAAGTTCCCCTCCAAAATATGAAATGTTACCATTTTTCACCATTGGAGGGTGATTTATACATTAGTTTGCCTTTTGTTTAAACTGAGGAACTGGAATGGAAGTCCACTTTGGTGTGTTGTGCTTGATTTTCGCAACAACAA
Source organism: Niallia sp. XMNu-256 (assembly GCF_036670015.1). Lineage (NCBI taxonomy): Bacteria > Bacillati > Bacillota > Bacilli > Caryophanales > Bacillaceae > Niallia > Niallia sp. XMNu-256. The sequence goes on along the minus strand of NZ_CP137636.1, from coordinate 76,932 downwards.
CGGTCATATCATCCTCAATAAATCCTGAGCCCGAACGGATTACTTCCTCCATAATTAAATCCGCAATCTCCTGAGGGTCATTGGTTTTTAATTCTTTTATTTTACGTTTCATCCATAAATCATAATTTTCTACATGCTTTGGACCTTCAAAGACACCATCACTCATCATAATAAGCAGATCTCCTGCTTTTAATTGCTCACTAACAACGTCTACTTCAAATTCATCAACAATTCCCATTGGTAAATTGCTAGCATGAATTTTGGTGACCTTGTCCCCTCTTTTTACAAAACTAGGTGTTGAGCAAATTTTCAGAAATCTAGTTGATGCATTTTGTAAATCAATCATTGCCAAATCTAAGGTTGAGAAAATTTCATCCGTTGTTCTTAAGGATAATACAGAGTTGACCGATTTAATGGCTACCCTTTCCTCAATTCCTGATTGGAGAATTTGCTGCAAGAGCCCTAGAGTTTCCTGGCTTTCTATATGGGCGCGTTCACCATTCCCCATCCCATCACTAATGGCAACCGCATATTTTCCACAGCCAATCTCAATGGTGGAGTAACTGTCACCTGAAATAAGACCACCATCCTTTGCTGCATGGGCAACTCCTGTTTCAACTGTATACGCTTTAGCAGATCGGAACGTAACATGGTAATAGCCATTTGGATACTCTGAATACTCCTCTGAATTTACTAATATTGTTTCTCCTAGAATATCGGATAACATCGGGGCAATTAATTTTTCGCATTCTCCATGCCCTTCATAATTAGGAATAGTCATATCAATGTCAATATTTCCTTGCTCAAGACTATAAATTTCTACATTTTCAATCTCAATTCCAAAATCCTGGAGAGCCTCATGGATTTGTTCCTCTTGACGGTGATGGTTCTCCCGTTCTTTTTGGATTTCACTAGCAAAATTCCCCATGACCTCTGAAACGCCTAGCAATTGCTCGGCCACAAGTCGTCTTGATTCCCTTACCTGTTTCTTTAGCTTATGATTCGCCTGATAGAAGGTTAATTCCTGTGACATAATCTCAATGACCTTTTTCGGTTTCACACAATGGGTGTCCCACTCTCTATATAACTTTTGGGTAACCGCTCCATCCTTTTGTTCCATTTCAAGCATAATCTCTTTCATATAATCATAGGTTGTATTAAAGTTCCTCGTCCAACATTGCTCTTTACGGTGACATAGCTGACAAGTTCTTTCTGTTACATTACTTAAAAAGTAATCTAACTCCCTTTCATCATCCCCCCACTCATTGGGTTCATTTTGATTGGAAAAACTACGGGATAACGCCTGAAACACATTAGAAAATTGTTCAACCCTTTGGGCAGTAACATCTCGCATTTTTCGCATATATTGTTGCTGCTCTTGAGAATATTCAATCGTTCCAGGAATATATTTGGCGAGCTTTGAGGTAATACTTTTTGGTGTAAGGAGCAATAAAACAACTGCTACAGTTGTTTCTAACAATGTATTGACTAATACTGCTGTGCCATCTCCATACATCGCCATGAGTAATGTAGCAATATATAACCCAATAGATACCCCCAGTTTTTTTCCCTCTTTTAATAGACCCCCTAGTAACCCAGCAAAAGCTAGTAAACTCATATGGGCAAAACTAGCTACGCTAGATAAACTAAAAATAAGACCTGTTACGACCCCAACCGTTGAACCTACCGTTGCACCAGCTACAAAAGCAAATAGTATGACAAGATAACGAGAAAAAATATGATCAATCGACAAATCATATACCGTCCATCCGATGGTTCCCGTCATAACAGAAGCCAGTAATATAATTAAACAAACAATCTCTTCGGTTTTAAAGGATTGCCTTCGCTTTGAAATGGTTAGGAGTGGAAGACTTTGAATAAAAATGAGGGTTAATATAAAGCCTAGACTTGACTCGACACCAGCCATCATTAGTTCATACATCGTAAATGAATCTGAGAATAAATACCCTTCAGCAAGACTTCCAAGTAACAAAACAGAAAATACATAATAAGGTATAAGTTTCACTTCATTCATTAACCACTTTTTCGTTCCCCGGTATATTAGTAAAAATAAGACGGTAATGGCAAAAGTAGATATGGCTGTACCAATGGACAGTGTAGCAGCCCCAGCGATTAATCCCACTAGCACAAGAGGAGCTTTATCTCTTCTAATTAAGTATACAGCTGCAAAAAACGGTACACTAAATGGCGTCAATTGAGCTAGGATGAGAGATCGTCCAAGTAAAAACGATAAAAAAAGCAGGATATAGCCCTTTTTAAGAAAAAAGTTTTCCATTTTCGCCTGGAAGTTTTTAAAGGGATTCTCTATTTTAAATGGCTTGACAAAGTCAACTTCCCTGATTGGTTCAATGAAGTTTTGTTCCACCTTTTCCACTATAGCTACACTCCCTATACAAGTATTTTTAAACATTATATAGTCCACTAGATTAGAAGTTTGTCAAAATGGCAGACAAGCCCTACATTTTCGTTCGACTCATTTCTAGTAAAAGCGGAAAAATAACTGTTTTTCCCAGAAATATAAACAGGAAACCAAAGGCTTGATATCGAAAGCAGTCAACTAAATGGGACAAATAAAAAAAGTGTCAGACATCCTCCATTGAATGGGGTGCCTAACACTAAAAAAAATAAGGCAAATTCATTATGAATTTGCCTTAAGGGAATATCATGATAAACCCTATTCTTTATTTAAATCAGCAACAAGTTACCCTCTTCTTGCGCCTCTTCCACCACGCTTTGATTCGGTGTTACGCTTAAGAGAAGATAATCGGTCTTCGCTATCTTTTAAAAAGCGTGCCATTTTTGCTTCAAAGTTTTCCTTTGGAGCACGGTGGTTATCATTTGATCTCCCTTGACGTGGACGACCTGAATGACCCCCTCTAGAATCACCACGATCTCCCCTATCATTTCTTGCCGGTCTTTCTGGTCGATCTGGTCGATCTGGTCTTTCTGGTCGGTCTTTTGCCTTTTTAATTGAAAGGCCGATTTTCCCGTCCTTTTCTACATTAATGACTTTGACCTCAATAACATCGCCCACTTTTAAATGGTCATTAATGTCCTTTACATAGTTGTCCGCAACTTCACTGATGTGAACAAGTCCAGTTGAGCCTTCTGGCAGCTCCACAAACGCTCCAAAATTAGTAATACCGGTTACCTTTCCCTGTAACTTGCTGCCTACTTCGATTGACATAAAAAAAAATTTCCTCCTTAAAAATATGCAGAATAATACCTATACTATATTATACCGAATGATACCAAAGAGTGCAATACAGTGCTTACCTTGAAGATTTTTCCTCTTCCTCTTTTTCTTCCTCTTCTTTACCCTTTTCCTTTTCCTTTTCCCTAGGAAGAGTAAAGATGATTTCGTTCTCATCCGATAAAAAGTATTCCTTCCTAGCTAACTTTGCAATGTAATCATCATCATTTAATTTTACAATTTCCTCTTTTAAAAGAATTTCTTCTTGTTTTAAGGAAGCAAGTTCTTGTTTAACCTTTTCTTGTTCTTCTTTCTTCTCTGCGATCGTTGAGGTTTGTGAAATGAGTGTTGAAACCATAATATAGGTTACAATCGCAACAAGAACAAAGAAAGCTGTTAACCTTCGATATAATAGCTTTTTTCTCCTTGCAACACTGATTTGACCTTCTTCATGTTGTAGTGCATAATTTGTTTGGATTTTTGTAATGTTGTCTTTCTTGTTGTCACCCACTTCAGCAACCCTCCTTACTTTTCCTTCTTCCAACGAGAAACCCATTTATTAATAGAATTCTTGATCTTACGTAAATTTCCTTCCAATTTATTATATATCTTCTCGACGTATTTTTTAAGCGGTTTTGGGGCAAGTTTCCAAAAAAGGGATAAAAACCACATAATAAACTTAATTGCTTGTCGAACAACAGACCAAATAACCATTAAAATCCATTTCAATATCGTATATAAACCATTCCCAAGCATAATGACGAAGGAAATGATGAGAGTAACAAGCGTTCGGATGGGTTTATAGATTAATAGACGAAATAACCTTACGATTAGTTTGTATGTTGAAACTGTAAAAATGATGAGTCTTTCTAATAGATTTAAGTACAAGCTTTTACATAAACTTTGATAAGCGGCAAAGCCACATATTAATGCGAGAAAGATATAAAATCTCCATTCACCCTGGTTTACCTGAAATAATACGTAAAAGATGAGCAGCCCTTGAAAAACCCAAAATAATACATCGTTAATAAACGTTAACCAGCTTTTTCTTTTACTTCTCTGTAAGAAGCGATTATACGTATCAAGGGCAGCTCCAAAAAAAGTTCCCATGCCGACCATTGCCAACATGGTCATAAATTGTGTACTTAGTGTCATCGAAATAACTTGCTAAAGAAGCCTTTAGCCTTTTCTCCGCTATGGTCGTCAATATAAACCAGGTCAAAGATTTTTCCTTTGATCGAGACAATCCCCTTGTCCACATCAAGATTTTTCATCGTAAGATTTTCCCCTTTAATGGCGAGAAAACCCATCACAGTTTCTAATAAAAATTCTTCGTTATCAAAGCTTTCTACCTGCTTAACACCCGTAATATCTAAAAGCCTTCTCCCTTTCATGACAACATCATGTTCTTGCATCGTACCCTTTGTAGAATTACTATCATAAAATTGGCTCATGCATTCATCCCTCTCAATCACATTGTACAACCCTTTTGTACAAGTGTATGAAAAACGATGGCAATTAGAACAGAAATTGAAAGAGCAAAAGAGAGTTAAACGGCTTAAGATTCTGTTGGTACGCGTTCTTCTTTAACAACAGAATACATTTCAGCTGCTTCTTCTTTTTTTGTTGTTTCTAGTATTCGTTCAATTTTAACCGTTACCACCTTTTGTCCAAAACGAATGGTTAATTCATCTCCAACCTTCACATTTGTACTCGCTTTTGCCTGTATCCCATTGACGAGAATTCTGCCTTGATCAGAAACCTCTTTTGCCAATGTTCTCCGTTTAATTAATCGAGATACTTTCAAAAATTTATCTAGTCTCAACGCTTACACATCCTTCCTATAACCCTAACTTCTTTGCCTCATCCCAAAAACCATCTAGTTCCTCTAACGTATAATGGGAAAAAGGCTTACTGCTCTCCATTACCTTTTGCTCTACATAACGGAAACGGTTGCTGAATTTCTGATTTGTCGTAAATAATGCTTCATCTGGATTAATTCCATAGAAACGAGCGATATTTATAAAGGCAAATAAAATATCTCCAAACTCTTTCAGCGCTTTTTCGTGTTGTTCCTGCGTAATTTCTTGTTTAAACTCTTGAATCTCTTCCATTAACTTATCCCAGGCACCACTGATATCAGGCCAGTCAAAACCAACCTTCGCTGCCTTTTTCTGAAGTTCAAAGGCCCGCAAGATATTTGGCAACGACTTACCCACTTCATCCAAAAGCGATTCTTGTTCTTTGCCTTTTTCTTCTTGTTTGATTTCCCGCCAAGTTTTCACGACATCTTCTGCCGTTTCTGCTATAGAATCACCGAACACATGGGGATGGCGCCTAACCATTTTTGCCGATAATCCTTCAATAACATCATCAATGGTGAAGTAACCATCGTCCTCTCCAATTTGTGCATGTAACAGAACTTGTAATAACACATCTCCAAGTTCCTCGACTAAATGATCGACATCTTGCTCTTGGATCGCCTCAATAACTTCATAGGCTTCTTCTATTAGATACCTTTTCAATGATTCATGGGTTTGCTTTAAATCCCATGGACAACCATTTGGACCTCTTAATTCCGCAATAATGTCTTTCAATTTATAAAAGTCCTTATAGAGAAGCGTCCCTTGTTGAACCGGTGGTATGTACACCGTCGTCAAATTATTTACTTCAGTTTCACGGTCAAGGTCAACAAGTGGGATTTTACGAATCTTTTCTTCTTTACTACCTGCGGCCGTAACTAAATAAACATCATAGTTATATGGCAACTTATCCATAAAAGTAAGTTTAACGTTGGAGGCAATAAAGGAATCGTATACTTGGCCTATTAATATATGTTGTCTTAATTGTATCTCTTCTGGCTTTAAATCAGTAGCATCAAGTAATTGAAACCCTTCAATTGGATCAATTCGTAACACACGAAACATATCGTCTAAGAAACTTTGTCCACCGGTTATTTCAATCGTGGCGTCGCGTTTGTCGCCGGATCGCAACAATAATTGAACCGTTCTCTCGGCGACAAGCGGATGTCCTGGAACGGCATAGATGAGCTCATCCTCCTCGACGGAAAGAAGAGTTTCACATATCTCCTCGTAAACCGCTCCAAATTGGGACTGATTTTCATAAATGTGGTCAAAGGATTGATAGGTAAAGCCTTCCTCTTCTAATTGAGCCACAACTGGATGTTCCTTTGTTCGTAAATATACAGGAAGTCCACTTTTTAATGTTTTGTATACTCCTAATGGAAGTTGATCCAGATCCCCTGCACCAAGTCCAACAATATTAATTTTTTTCATTAACTCTTCCTTTCTATTTTTCCTTTGGTAAAAAAACCATTAACTTACTTCCGAATGGCAACAAAAAGAGGTCTGACTCTGTAAGTAAATGGGTCTTAATCATCATAAATATGTAAGCGAAACCGCCGATCACAACTGCTGCTAACGCTTGAAAGCTGGCCAACAAGCGTTCTGAAGAATCTAGATCATAGATAAAGTGAGTAGATAACAAAAAACCTTTCAGTACGATCACCATTACAAGTGCTGATAAGAGGGTCATTATGTAAAAACGCAGGGTCAGCAAGGACTCTTCCACCATTCTATGTAATTTAATAATAAATAAGACGAGAATCCCGAATAATGCTAGAACAGATGAAATCGCTGCTCCTAATATCCCCCACACGGGGACTAAGACTGTATTTAACCCATTCTTTAACAGAAATGCTAGCACTACTAACACGGCTGGATAAATAGTAAAACCCAACCCTTGAAAAATAGCTGCCAAAGTCATCGTTACGGAAGCAAGCAAGATTAAAATAGTGAGCACCGCCAAAACATAGGAACCGGCATTATTTTCAAAGAGCATGATATTTGTAGGCTCTATAATACTTAATAATCCCAGTGTCGCCCCAACGCCAACAAGTATACTTGTTTTTAATGCTAAAACCACTTTTTCCTTTAGTTCAGCTGAATGGTTTTGCATTTTATCCTTTGTAATCAAGGGAACCAAGGACAATGACATCGATGTCGCCACGACAGTCCCTAATTGTATAAGAGGCTGCCCCCGATCGTACACACCTTTTGTAGCCTTGGCGCTATCGACAGATATCCCTGAACTCACTAATAATGAATACAGATTTAAGGAATCAGCTAATTGAATCAAGACAAGCAACATACTGCTTATGCAAATGGGCAATGCTTGAGTGAGAAAAAGCTTAAAGATGTTTCGGGTCTGTTTAAATTGTATTTTTCCAATAATCGGCTTCCTTTTCTGTAATCTAAGCCAATAAAATAACAGAATGCTAAAGGATGCGATCATCCCTGTAATAGAACCAAACACGGCGCCAGCGCCAACGGTATATAGGGAAGACCCATGAGACACAAGGAATAAAGCTGTCACAAGAATCGTAATGACTCTTATGAGCTGCTCACTCACTTGGGACACTGCTGTCGGCAGCATCTCCCCATATCCTTGGAAAACTCCTCTCAGAAGAGAAATGACAGGCATCATTAAAAAAACAAGCGATACAAGTCTTAGCAATGGAGCCAACCCAGGATCATGCATGTAATGAGCAATGGAATCCGATAGCACAAATAAGAGGGCCGATGTTAAGAAACCAAAGCCACATAAAATAATCATCATCGTCCCTAGTAATTGTTTAGGATTTCCATTTTCCCCCTTCCCCATTTCCTCTGCATATAATTTAGAGATGACGACAGGAAATCCATAGGTCGATAATGCAATAGCAATCCCATAAAATGGGTATACCTGTTGATAAATATAAAAACCTACATCCCCGACAATGTTTTGGAAGGGAATTCGGTAAAATGCACTTAAAACTTTGGTAAGAAGGGCTGCAATGGTTAAGATCAATGTTCCTTTAAATAGATGTTTTGTCTGATCCTTGAGCTCCATTTTTTATCCCCTTCCAATGGTCAATTCCAAAGTATTATAGCACGTTTGGACGTTTCTATCATCGGATGACTGTACACTTTTACAGATAATGGTAAATAATGGATATAAGGTCTAAAATGACGCATATCTGGCTAGAATGACTCATATCCGACAAATTCACCATATACAGCAAAAATGACGCATATCCAAACAAAATAGGGCTTACATAAACAATTATTGCATTGTTTTACAAAATAAAGAGACAGCAATGTGCTGTCTCGAATATCTACTTATTATGATTCCATTTGTCTTGCTAGGAAGCCTGCAGCTGTCTCAACAGCCTTCTGTTCAACTTCACCTAGTGATCCTTCTTTTGAATAAATAATCACAGCACCGATAGGATCCCCGTTTGCAATGATTGGACCAATGGTATAAGCGGAAACTTCCTCATTATTCCCATCTACTAATGCAGTTTCACCTTTTTGATTCATTAAAATTGAAGTACGTTCTTCCATCGTCTTTTCAATCAAGTTACTAATGTTTTTATTTAAATAGTCTTTCTTCGAGCCACCAGCGGTAGCAATATAGTTGTCTCGGTCACATATCAGAACAGGATTCCCAAGACTGTCAAATAAAGCCTCGGCGTATTCTTTTGCAAAGTCACCTAATTCACTAATTGGAGAATACTTCTTTAAAATTACTTCTCCTTCACGGTCTACAAAAATCTCCAAAGGATCTCCTTCTCGGATCCGTAAAGTTCTACGGATTTCCTTAGGAATTACGACACGACCTAAATCATCGATTCGACGAACAATACCAGTTGCTTTCATTCAACGTTGCCTCACTTTCATCAGATGATTTTACTAGTGGCGATGGTTTGAATTCCTTTTTTGTTAACCTTCACCATATTTGAACTTAGTATCTTACATCTGGAAAGATCTATGCATATCGAATTACTTTTTCTACCTAAGGGAATTATTCCCAATACCGATTGAACCAATCATCCTATCGAATAGACTCCGCCTTATCCTTCTTTCCCTCTGCTAATCCCTTTAAGATTTCATGGATTGCATTTAACCATGTTTCTAAGGCTATCTTCTTAATATAGACAACCATTTTGAACTTCTGTCCTTCCATGCCAAGACCAATCATACGACCATATTGACTTGTTAATTGGAAAACCCTTTGACCATCGACATTCGTGCTAGATTCCTCTGATAATAAAATGGTTACCTCTTCTTTTACTTGCCTAATGCTTTCAATTCCTAATTGAAGAGCAAATACCTTAATTTCTGCAATCTTAAATAAATACATCAGTTCATTCGGATATTCTCCAAACCGGTCAATCATCTCTTCTTGTAACTCTTCTATTTCTTCTATATCGGTAATACCACGGAATCGTTTATACATTTCAATCTTCTGCTGACCATCCCTGATGTAGGTATCCGGAATATAAGCATCAATATCAAGATCAATTTCAACTGTCTTCTGTTTGACCTCTTCAACAATTCCTTTTCTTTCCTCAATGGCTTCTTTTAACATTTGCGAATATAAATCAAATCCAACGGAATCAATAAATCCATGTTGCTGTGAGCCTAATAGGTTTCCTGCTCCACGAATGGACAAATCTCGCATCGCGATTTTAAAACCAGACCCAAGTTCAGTAAATTCCTTCATTGCTTGAAGACGCTTTTCGGCAACCTCTGTTAAGACTTTGTCCTTTTGATACGTAAAATAAGCATACGCAACCCGATTTGATCGCCCTACCCGACCTCTTAATTGATAAAGTTGTGAAAGTCCCATCTTGTCAGCATCATTCACAATTAATGTATTCACATTAGGAATATCTACCCCTGTCTCAATAATCGTTGTGCTGACAAGCACATCAAATTCACCCTCGATAAAACTTAACATGACAGATTCTAATTCGTTTTCAGTCATTTGGCCGTGGGCGACAGTGACTCTGGCATCTGGAACAAGCATAGATATTTCCTCTGCCTTCCGTTCAATATCTTCTACACGGTTATAAAGGAAATACACTTGCCCGCCTCTCGCAAGTTCACGCTCAATCGCTTCGCGAACCAGTGTTCCATTATATTCCATCACATACGTTTGAACAGGGAATCGGTTTTCTGGTGGCGTTTCAATGACAGACAAGTCACGGACGCCAAGCATCGACATATGCAATGTTCGTGGAATCGGAGTGGCTGTTAAGGTTAAAACATCAACATTTGTTTTCAACTTTTTAATTTTTTCCTTATGTGTGACCCCAAAACGCTGCTCTTCATCGATGACTAAAAGTCCTAAATCACGGTACACAATATCTTTGGATAATAAGCGATGAGTTCCAACGACCACATCAATGGTTCCATTTTTCAAACCTTTAATCGTTTCAGTTTGTTGTTTTCTCGTACGGAAGCGATTAAGAATCCCAATTTGAATCGGATAGTCTTGAAATCTCTCTGTTAACGTTTGATAATGCTGCTGAGCTAGAATGGTCGTTGGCACAAGGATTGCCACTTGTTTTCCATCAGCAACTGCTTTAAAGGCCGCTCGAATCGCTACCTCTGTCTTACCGTATCCAACGTCCCCACAAAGAAGCCGGTCCATTGGCCGCTCTTTTTCCATATCCTTTTTAATTTCATGAATTGATCGTAATTGATCCTCTGTTTCCTGGTATTGGAAGGATCCTTCAAATTCACGCTGAAGATCCCCATCAGGACTAAAAGCATACCCTTTAGATGCTTCTCGCTCAGCGTAAAGTTTAATTAAATCTTCTGCAATATCCTCCACAGAAGATTGAACCTTCTTCTTAACCTTTTTCCACTCACTGCCGCCTAGTTTATATATTTTTGGCTCTTTGCCTTCAGCCGCGACATATTTTAAGACGAGATCGATTTGTTCAACAGGAACATAGAGCTTATCACTGCCCTGATAACGAATATGAAGGTAATCTTTATGCACACCATTAATGACGAGCGTTTCTATTCCTAAATATTTACCAATCCCATGATTGACGTGAACGACATAATCGCCAACCTTTAATTCAGAATAATTTTTAATTCTTTCAGCATTTGATAGTTTCTGCTTACTTTTCGTGCGTTTAGCTCTTTTTGTGAAAAGTTCTTCTTCCGTAACAACCGCTACTTTTTGAAGTGGAAGTTCAAATCCTGTCAGCAGATCCCCCTTCATAATTTGAACCTTCCCGGGCATTAAGTCAGATTGTTCATTAATGATATCAGCTTCAATTTCATAATCTGCTAGAATCCGTTCAAGTCTCTTCACCCGATCATCATCAGCACCTAGAAAGACTGTTGCAAACCGCCCTTTCTTCCATCGGTCGACTTCTCCTTTTAGGACATTCATTTGACCATGGAAATTCTGCATTTGTTTGCATGTTAAATTAATAATATTTTGCGGGTTCGTATTAGGCACATGCCGTAAAAATAGCGATAAATACACAATCGATAAAGAGCTATTTGAAATTAATTCGGTTAAGTTATGGGACATCCTTAAACCATGAATGATATTTCCTTCACTAATTAGATTTGTATACCACTCTGCCTCTTCCTTCTCCAATGTCTCATTCATTTCAAGAACGCGGCTGATTTCATCAACCAAAAGAATGGTATCCTTTGAAAAATAGTCTATTAAACTATGGGCCTCACCGTAAGCAATTGATAGATATTTAAAAATCTGTTCAGGTCTTTGCTCATTTTTTAATTTTTCAATTTCAAAACCTATATTTTGAACGAGTTCTGTTTTAACCTTTTCATTTTTTATTTGTTTAAGGCTCTCTTTTCGTCCCGCTTCCAACTTATCAACTAAGCGAGCGTAATCTTCCTTCTGCAGGGGCATCTCTGTTGCTGGGCCAACCATGACGTCCTTCCGTTTTTCAATCGAACGTTGATCATCTAGGGAAAAGGTACGAATGGAATCGACCTCAGTATCAAATAATTCAATTCGAATTGGATCTTGTTCAGTTAATGGATAAACGTCAATAATTCCACCTCTGACACTAAACTCTCCTGGAGCACTGACCATATCTGAACGGACATAGCCCATTTGAACAAGTTGTACCAGCATTTCCTCAATATTTATTTCATCCCCTAATTTCAATGAAAGCTGATATCGTTTCCATATATCTGCTGGGGGAACCATTTTCCGCATTCCAGCAATTGGGACAATGACAATACTTTTCTGCCTTTTACTTAATAGATTTAAAACTTCAATTCTTTGTGCCTTAAGCTCAGGGCTTGCTACACTGAGCTCAGCTCCGATTAATTCGTTAGCTGGATAAAGGGCCACACTCTCGTCATCAATGACATTTGTAAGATCATCATACAATTTCTGTGCTTGTAAAAGGTTATACGTAATAATAACAATCGGTCTTTTGATTTTTTCATAAATAGACGCAATATACATGGTTCTCGCTGAACCGGACAGTCCTGCGACTAGCTGCTCTCGTAAGCCTTCTTCTATTCCCGCAGTCAAATTGCTTATATCCTCTTGTTGTATAAAAAGGCGTTTTAAGCCTAACATGACAGCCCCTCCCTCCGATGTTTTTCTCTATTCTTAATAAACAGTTCATATTCTTGATTATTATTTTTACAATAGAAAAATGCTTTGGATATTTCCAAAGCTTTAATGAATGATAAAGTCATTTTGATAATTATCGGGATTTCTTAAATATGATTCCTGACAATCTTCACAAATGGACTTAATGTTTATATCGCCATTTGATTCATACGAAACCATCTCTTGCCGCTCCTCTTCATTTAAGGTATGAAGACCTAAACGCTCGGCTTCAACGATGTTTTGATCAAGGGTCCCCATTTGGATACCGCAATGACGACAATGGTAATGAATGGCCATTCCCATTTCCTCCCTAATAACATAATAGTATTTCAATATAGTGCCTACTTTGTTAATGTTATTATTTCCTAAAATGGGACATTCCATTCAACCTAATCAAATTCACCTTGGCGTACGTGATTCCACCCAGATTATTTGAGCTTGATCGAATCATTTTTTGGAAAATCGATTGACTTGCGGACCTATTTTCCTTTGTGTGAATATTATTAAATTTCATATTTGTACTTAATCATATACTTCCCTCGAATAGAGAGTTAATTATAAGTATTCATCACTTGTAAAAAAGGTTTCTTGATCCAATCCTCACAGGCTTCCGCACTTTTATCAACAGCGATTTTGACTTCTTCGGTTTCTTCTTTTGAAAAACGCCCGAGTACATAGTCGACAATAGACATTCCATTGGATGGACGATTAATGCCGACGCGGATTCGATTAAACTCATTTATTCCTAAATGAGAAATGATCGATTTGATTCCATTATGCCCGCCTGCACTTCCCTTTTGTCTAAGACGTATTTTCCCTACGGGTAAATCTAAATCATCATAGATTACGACAAGGTCCTCTTCATTAATTTGATAATAATTCATAAGAGCAACAATAGATTCACCTGATAAATTCATATAGGTTAATGGTTTCAATAAGAATACTTTTTCACCATCAATGACCCGAAAACCATAGATTCCTTTGAATTTGGCTTGATCGAGTGGGATTTGCATTCTCTCGGAGAGGGCATCAATCACTTCAAAACCTATATTATGTCTCGTATGTTCATACTGTTTCCCCGGGTTTCCTAAACCAACGATAAGTTTCATATTCCCCACCTTTTTTTCACACCCATAAAGGGTTATCTCTTGTTCAAATCATTATAGCAGCCCTTTCTCTAGAAAAGGGCTGCTAAAATCATTATGCTTTACTTTCTGCACTTGCTTTAGTTTCTCTGCCTTCCTCATTCTCAGGAGTACCGGCTTCTTGCTTTTCACCGCTGCTGATTTCCTCTTCCTGACGTGGAGGTAGAATTGAAGCAACGACTTCGTCTTCATCATGATTAATCGTAAATGGAACTTTAATATCAGCTACAGTAATCGTTTCATTAACTTGTAAATGAGTAACATCGACATCAATCGATGCTGGAATATCAGCTGGTTTTGCGCTGATGGAGATTTCAAATAATGACTGTTGCATCACACCGCCATCTTTAACCCCTGCTGCATCACCGACCAAATTTAAGCCTACATTCGCCGTAATTTCCTTTGACATATCCACCGCCAAAAAGTCTACATGAACAAAACCAGTTTTTAATGGGTTCACTTGGTAATCTGTTAATACCACATTTTCTGTTGTCCCATTTACATCTAAAGAAATGACCCCGTTACGGCCGACATCTTTAATCGTCTTCATTAAATCTGCTTCACTTAAGTAGATCGAACGGTTTGTCTTTTTTGGTCCATAAACAACTGCAGGGACATTCCCCTCTTTACGAAGTTTTGTAAGTGTACCACGACGCTTATCTGATCTTTCCTTTGCTTGCAATACAGTACTCATCACTTAATCACCTTCCATTTTTTATAAATAGCATCTATATAAAAAATGCCCCAAAAACAGAAGGTCTAAACATTTAAGTTCTAAATTAACGTAAAGGAATGGCACCTACTCTTAATTATATTAAAAAATAAAAATTTTCCAAACAAATAAATTTTATTATCATAATTTCAAGGCTTGCCGACAAGAGCAAGCCTTGAAAACCTTTATTGGTCAAATTAGTCGAATAAAATACTTACAGATTGTTCTTCATGAACGCGAATGATCGCTTCACCCATTAACGATGCCACTGATAGGTTTTTGATTTTATCAATTTTCTTTTCTTCTGGCAAGGCGATGGAGTTCGTAATAACCAACTCTTTAATTTTCGAATTCTGAATTCTTTCAATAGCAGGTCCTGATAATACAGGATGTGTACAACAAGCGTACACTTCTTTTGCCCCACTTTCAACAAGAGCATTTGCACCAATAGTAATCGTTCCCGCTGTATCAATAATATCATCAATTAAAATACAGACCTTGCCCTCAACATTACCGACGATATTCATCACTTCTGCCACATTTGGACGTGGACGGCGTTTATCAATAATTGCAATCGGTGCTTTTAAGCGCTCGGCCATTTTACGGGCACGGGTAACACCACCATGGTCAGGAGATACAACCACGATTTCACCGTTTAGCTCTTTGTTTGAAAAATAGTCCGATAGAATTGGCACACCCATTAAGTGGTCAATTGGAATATCAAAGAATCCTTGGATTTGCGGAGCATGTAAATCTAATGTAATCATACGTGTTGCTCCAGCTGTTTCTAACAAGTTTGCTACTAGTTTAGCCGTGATTGGTTCACGAGCACGTGCTTTACGATCTTGACGTGCATAACCGTAATAAGGCATTACAACACAAATTGATTTAGCTGAAGCTCTTTTCAGTGCATCAATCATGATCAATAGCTCCATCAAATGCTCATTAATCGGAGTATTTGTCGATTGGATGACATATACATCACAACCACGGATACTTTCTTCAATATTGATTTGGATTTCCCCGTCACTAAAACGAGAAACAGAACATTTACCAAGTTCAACACCAATGACTTTTGCGATCTGTTCTGCTAAGTCACGGTTGGAATTTAAGGAAAATACCTTTAAGTTAGGATCGAGATATTGATTAGACATGATAGCCTCCGATTTTTTATTTATTAAAGTCCAATTTATCTACATAATTCTCTTTGTTAATTTGACGAGCACGTGCAAGGGCTAAAGCTTCCCCTGGTACATCCTCAGTAATGGTTGAACCCGCTGCTACATAGGCTCCTTTTCCAACTTTAACAGGAGCAACTAAGTTAGAATTACATCCAATAAAGACACCATCTTCAATTTTAGTTAAATATTTATTTTTCCCATCATAGTTCACTGTAATTGAACCACAGCCAATGTTAACATCTTTTCCAACTTCCGCATCACCAATATAACTTAGATGAGAAGCCTTACTGCCTTCACCAAACTCAGCCTTCTTAATCTCAACAAAGTTACCGATCTTCACCTTATCATGGATTGTTGAAAGCGGACGAATATGAGCAAAAGGACCAATATTAACATGCGAACCAATTTGACTATCATGGGCAACCGAATGCCTTATAACAGTAGCATCACCAATTTGGCAATTCTTTATTTCACTGTTCGGACCAATCTCACAATCAGAGCCGATGGTTGTTTTGCCTGTAAGGACTGATCCAGGATATATAACCGTGTCCGATCCAATCTCAACGTCGGCACCAATGTACGTATTCTCCGGGTCAATAAGTGTGACACCGTTTCTCATTTGTTGCTCGTTAATTCGGATTTTCATAATTTTTTCAGCCTCTGCAAGAGCCACTCGATCATTTACACCAAGTGTCTCACTAAAATCAGGCGTTTTATAGGCCGATACCATTTTACCTTGATTTTTCAAAATTTCAATGACATCAGGTAAATAATACTCCCCTTGAGCATTTTCATTTGTCACATGATTCAAAGCATCGAATAAAGCCTGATTATCAAAGCAATACGTACCTGTATTGATTTCATTAATCAATTTTTCTTCATCTGTAGAATCTTTATGTTCCACAATTTTTTCAACTAAGCCTGATTCACTTCTGACAATTCGGCCATATCCAGTAGGATCATCTGCCTCTGCTGTTAAAACGGTTACACTTGCTCCCTTTTCCTCATGATGAGTAAAAAGGGCCTCCATCGTTTCTGCCTTGATGAGCGGAGTGTCTCCACATACGACAAGTGTTGTACCAGATTTATTGCTTAATAATTCTTTCGCTTGCATAACCGCATGTCCTGTACCTAATTGCTCTGCCTGAAGGACATATTCGGTTTGTTGACCGAGCGTGGATTTTACCTCTTCCGCACCATGGCCAGTAATCGTTACAATTTTTTCTATTTTAAGCTGTGAAATTTGATCAACAACATGTTGAACCATTGGTTTGCCGCAAACGGGATGAAGGACCTTATATAGCTTAGACTTCATTCTCGTCCCTTTACCTGCGGCCAATATGATTGCATAACGTGTGAGCATAACAGGCCTCCAATTTACCTTTTTATCCATTAAAAATATATCTTAAAAACCCATTCTTTTCAAGGATAGATAATAGAAGACATGAAAAAGGGACAAAAATCTAACTGTGAAATTATAACTAACTAAGATAAAATACTGACTTTAGGGGGGATGAGGGGAGATTTAAGCAGGAAAAAAGAGCCAACTTTTGAAGAAGGCTCTAATTGTAATTACTATTTATCTTTTTATGAAGCACCAGCTTCTTCAAATTCTACTTCCGCTTCTGCTTCCCCTAAACGATGATACTCTGTTAAAACGGCTTCTTGAATTTTGCCGCGAGTTCCAGAATTAATTGGGTGGGCGATATCGCGAAACTCTCCATCTGGTGTACGTTTACTTGGCATTGCAACAAACAAGCCATTGTTTCCATCAATGACGCGGATATCATGAACAACAAACTCATTATCCAACGTAATAGATGCAATCGCCCTCATGCGGCCATCCGTATTGACACGGCGTAATCTTACGTCAGTTACTTCCATTTTGTTCACCACCTTTTCCATAGATTCAAATCTATTGGTAATAATTCAACAGAATTTTCTTAAATCCTTCTTAATTATTAAAATTTTTTAAAAATATAGTGATAATTTTAAATCCTTTAAGAATCATAAACAAAAATCTTTGAATTTATACATATTCAAAGATAAAAGTATAAAAAAACGAAAAGTCCCTTTTTCAGGGTCTTTTCGCCATTAACTAAACTATTACTTAACGAGTGCAATTACTTCAATTTCAATTAATACATCTTTTGGTAACCGAGCTACTTCCACACAGGAGCGCGCTGGTTTATGTGTATGGAAGTATTCACCGTACACTTCATTTACCTTTCCAAAGTCATTCATGTCTTTTATAAAAACAGTCGTTTTAACGACAGAATCTAATGATGCTCCAGCCTCTTTTAAAACAGCTTGTAGGTTTTTAAATACTTGATGAGTTTGAACGACAACATCGCCCTCAACAAGTTCACCTTCTGCAGTTAAAGGAATTTGCCCTGAGCTATAAAAAACATTGTTGACCACCATCCCTTGGGAATATGGCCCGATTGCTGCTGGTGCTTCTTTTGTGCTTACTACTTTCATGGTATCTCCTCCTATTTTCTATATATATAAAATAATATGCCTGCTATTTATTGACCCTGTAATGGACCTTAGCAGGCATTTAATCAACTATAGCTTGTATTACCTTTTGAAAAGTAATTTCCTTCACTAACACTAATTTGCTTTTGTTTTAAATCCACATTGGAAAGTTTAATAAGAGACAAATAATCCTCTACTAATCGTTCTTCTGCTTTTTCTGCCTCAACTAAAACGGCAATTCCAGCCAATTGGGCTTGGAATTCTTCTAATAAATTAATCATCCCATTAATGGTTCCGCCTGCTTTCATAAAGTCATCAATAATTAGCACTTTAGAACCTTCGGAAAGACTTCTTTTCGATAAAACCATTGTTTGGATCCGCTTTGTTGAACCTGATACATAATTGATGCTGACGGTAGAACCTTCTGTCACAATATTATCATTTCTTACAATAACGACTGGGACATTTAAGTAATTTGCAACTCCGTAAGCAAGTGGGATTCCTTTTGTTGCAATGGTCATGACGACATCAATATCCTTATCAATAAAGGCCGCAGCAATCATTTTTCCAACCTTTTGAACAATCATTGGGTCTCCAAGAATATCAGTTAAATATAAATAGCCTCCCGGCAGTAATCGGGCCGGGTCTGTTATTGTTTCACATAGTTCACTAATAAATGAACGCGCTTCATCTTTACTAACAAAGGCCTGGTATTTCACCCCGCCTGCCGCTCCTGCAACCGTTTGCAACGTGCCAATTCCTCTTTCCTCGAAAACCTCTTTAATAATGGCCAAATCCTCACTAATAGATGATTTCGCAGAACGATATCTTTCAGCAAAAACGGTAAGCGGAATTAATTGTCGGGGGTGATGTAATAAAAAGTTCGTCATATCGATCAAACGTTCACTTCGACGAAATTTCACTTTTCCTAACCTCCCATCAAATCCGAATAATTTACTGTAAATATAACACTAATATCCGGATTTAATCAAGAGTATGTTGCTCTCCTAGCATCCGGACCGCGAAAACCTGATCGCAAAATCCCCTTAAACCGTTATAAACCCGTTGCATTCTTGAATCATGCTGAACAAGTCCAAATACTGTCGGTCCACTGCCACTCATTAGTACAGCATCCGCTCCAAAGCGTTTCATTTGTTCTTTAATCAAGGCAACCTCTGGATGAACCTTCAAAGTCACATCCTCCAGAACATTTCCAAGGTTCTTACATACCCCGTTGAAATCCGCCTTTTCAAGCGCTTGAATCATTTGATTTGTTTGTGGATGTTCGATCTTGGATAAATCTAAGCGTCGATATACATCTGCTGTTGATACACCAATATAGGGCTTCGCTAATATGACCCAGCATGTTGGGGGCGCTGGAAGATGTTTAATCTTTTCCCCTCTGCCTTTTGCTAATGCTGTCCCTCCATAGACACAAAAGGATACGTCTGAGCCAATCTCAGCTCCAATTCGTGCTAATTCATCCATTGATAAATGTAAGTTCCACAGTTTGTTTAACCCTCTTAATGTTGCGGCAGCATCACTACTCCCACCAGCCAAACCAGCCGCGACTGGGATTGTTTTCTCGATTCTTATCACAACACCCTTTTTAACAGCGTATCGCTTTTTAAGTAAAAGGGCCGCTTGATAAGCTAAATTACGTTGATCGTCCGGTACAAAACGGTTGTGAGAAACGATATATATTTCATCACGGTCTAATAAAGTTAATTCCAATCGGTCTGCAAGATCAATGGTTGTCATAATCATTTCGACCTCATGATAACCATCAGGACGTTTATGTAACACATCTAAAGACAAATTAATTTTTGCCGGTGCCTTTACTAAAAGCTTCAAAAATTCCACCTACTTTAATCTCAGGTCAGGATGTCTCCGTCAAATCTCTATTTTGTAATATAACTCTCCTTTCAACCGATTTAATAAAAACGGGAGACAAAATACGACTACATTTTTTGTCCTATTTTACCACAAAAACACTAATGTAAGACATGACAATCCTAACAAACTTATAAAAGGTGTGAAATTATGATGTTAGTATAGGAATAACCCATAAAAATAGTCGGGAGATCAATCTCCCGACAACCGTGATGAATCCATTTTTGTTTGAAATCAGTTCTGTTACAAAACTTATATGGCTTATAAAGAGTCTTAACGTCTTTCGTTTAAAAGGTTTTGCTCAGCGATTTCAATCGCTCTCTTCACCATGTTACCTGCATCTCGGGCTTTGATCCCGCCCCATCCCTCTTTTTGAACGACATCATAAAACCCAAGTTCTTTTGCAAGTTCCTCTTTAAACCCTTCAGACATAATTCCTCTTCTTCTGCCCAATCGTAACAACTCCTTTCATCATCCCGGTACTCCTATTATGGAAAGATATGAGGCTAATTATAATTGCCTTTTAATTGAAGTTGGAGTGCATTAGTAAACATAAATACATATAAAACAAAATGAGCCGATGAGAAGGTGCAGATCCTCTTCTCATCGGCTCATCTTATGAGATGCTGCCAACATGTATCAACTTAAAGCAACTTGTCCTGATGTATCTTCATAAAAAGTAATTTGTACCGTCTCAGTTAAAACGTCAGCGTAGCTATATGAAACACGTTCAAAAGCATTTTCGTCTTGATCAAGTTCAATAACAAATACTGATGGATATGTTTCCGCTAAAATACCTGACCGCTCAATTGTCTTCCTTCTTCCGCCATTAGCTTTAAGTAAAAGCTTCTTACCCAAATTTGAATCGAGTGCTTTTTTAATATCCGTTAGTGTTTTTGCCACTTCGAACCACCTCACTAATTGTTAGTTTACAACAAAGATGAAAAAAAGTCAACCCAAAATAATAAATTATATATTTCTATAATATAAAAGTCAACATTTTTTCTTCTACATTTTCTCCCTTATTTCAACATTATTATCTTTTCCCCAATGAAAGGAATTATGTAGCCTTTTCAAACATATTTAATATATTGATTTTCAAATATAACAAGAAAGATAAAAACACCTTGTTTACCAGTCTATCAACCATAAAAAAATAGCCGTAATTAAAAACAACGGCTATACGTTACTCTTTATTTAATGGCATTCCAGTTCGTAAAATCCCTCTTGTTTCTATACCACCGAGGCCTTTTTCACCTGTTAATGTATTCCGCAAGACATCCCAGACATTAATGGTTTCCATGAATGGGGTGAAACTGATTTTAGCAACAATGTAGACAGGATCTAGTGCATGGATGTTCACACGAGAAGGTGAACTAGCAAAGTTGGCTCCAGCATGAATCAGAGATTCAAAATGGGACTGACATGCCCCTGCAAAAATCACAAGTTGATCCAAACTTGGAACCCTTTTTCTAGCCTCTTTCACTGTTAGGACAAAATCCTTTGAATGTCTGTACGCATTAATATCGGTTTTCTCACCTTTTGATTTTGAATAAGCATCATGACCGGTGACAACTAAAATATCAGGCCGGTAACTTTCAATTAACCCACCGATCTTATGAGCCATCTCTTTCTCATTACAGTGGATACCAGTAACAGGGATCCCAATCGTTTCATATAAAGTAAGACATTTTTTTAAATAGAGAGGATCTCCATCTAAATGAAGGACTCTTCCGGGCATATGGAAATAATTATTTGGTTTCTTATAACCCTCTGTCGTTTCAAATTCCCGTTTTTCCTTTAAAAGATGAAGATCCTGCCGAAATAGTTGAAGGGACTGTTCTTCCATCGATCGAAATTGCTGTGACTTCTTAGCCCGCTCTGAAGGATTTATCGGCACTAAATCATCAAAAGGTGCATCAGCAATTAACCGAAAGTCTTCTCCGTATAAAACGGCTATCTTTGTATTCCCTTGTTCCCTAATGTCAATCACTCTAAATAAAATATCGCAACGATAAGATTTTCTGCCAACTATATCCATCTTCTTTATACTCATTGGCAACACTCCACTTTACATATCATCCGGAATACGATCCTTCTCCTTAAAATATGCACGGGGCTGTTTACCTGTGAATGTAAAGTGGAATCTCCTAGACTGTCGTTTCGTGAAAGTATGGATACAAAGCATCACTTAGTTTGGCAAATTCCTCAATAGATAGTGATTCTCCTCTTCTGTTTGATTCGATGCCCACCTCGGAAAGAGCACTCAGGATTAACTCCTTTTTCTCCTTACCATTTGGTAATGCACTCATTAAGTTATTAATAATCGTCTTTCGTCTTTGAATAAAACTTCCTCTCGTAACGGTAAAAAAGAAGTTCTCATCTTTAACCGGAAACAACGGCTCTTTTCTTTTTACTAACTTAATGACTGCTGAATCAACATTTGGTTGGGGCATAAACACGGTTTTTGGAACAATCATGACTGTTTCTGCCTCTGTATAATATTGGATTGCAATTGAAAGAGACCCATATTCTTTCGTTCCTGGCTTAGCTGAGATTCGATCTGCTACCTCTTTTTGCAACATACACACAATCCCACGTATTGGCAATTGTTCCTCTAACAGCTTCATAATAATTGGGGTTGTTACATAATAAGGCAAGTTCGCGACGACCATAATGTCTTCAATTTCCGTAAATTCTTCTTTTATCACATCTTTAACATTAGCCTTTAACACATCTTGATGAATGATTTTTGTATTTGGGTATGGGGACAGTGTATCATCTAGTATTGGCAGTAATCGCTGGTCAATTTCAAAGGCAACTACCTTTTTACATACCTTTGCCAATTGCTCGGTTAAAGCTCCAATCCCTGGACCAACCTCAATGGCACCTGATTCCCCCGTTAACCCGGCATACTCGACAATATTTCTTAAAATATTCGTATCAATTAAAAAGTTTTGTCCGAGACTTTTCTTAAAAGAGAATCCATACTTCTCTAAGATCTTCTTCGTTCTTACGGGTGTAGCTATATCTTTATGCATCTTTTTCCTCCTGACGAATCACTTTTACAGCCTCTCCAAACGCTTGTTTACTGATCTCGAATACCATCAATCTCTTGTGGAGCTGTTTTCCATTGGTATAACCTATTTTCAGTAATTTGCCGATTTTTTCTCTTCGATCTTTCGCTCCAGGGCCACCAATTAATCCTGCTGCGATTAAATCATCATGAGTGATTTCCTCTTTCACGTCTTCCTGCATTAATTGCGCACCCGCTAACGCCTTTCTGATGGCTTCTGGGGAAGCATGTTCAACTCCTACACCCCTTCCGCGCTTATGAAGGGCATCTCCCTTTTCAATAAAGGCATGTTTGCAGCCTGGGACTTTTTCAGAAATGATCGTGCGAATTCGTTGCCCCGGGTAATCAGGGTCTGTAAGCACAATCACCCCCCGAGTACTTTGCGCTAATTTAATTTTCTCGATTGTCTCTGTGTTAATCGCAGAGCCATTCGTTTCAATGGTATCTGCATGAACAGCTTGTTGAATGGCTGTTGTATCATCTTTTCCTTCTACAACAATTATTTCCCTTATTTTCATAGGTCCTCCGAAATATTTATAATAAAATTGATAGAAAAATGAAACCTTTTTGTAATATTAAACGTCTATATAAATAAGATTAGGATAGGAAATCTTTTTCTCTATCCTTAGTGTTTATATGCTAAAGAACCGCCGCTAGTCAATGGACATTCTTTTACCTTACTTATTATAGCTTATAAGGGGAAAAAGAAAAATGCAGCGGAGAATCTCCACTGCACCTTATGTTAGTTTAGTACTTTTATTTTAACTGTTTTTCTTCCCCAATTAACTGCATCTTGTTTAGAAGCAAAATACACATCAATTTTATTGCCATTGATCGCACCGCCGGTATCTGCAGCAACTGCATATCCATATCCTTCCACATGGACCTTAGAACCAAGTGGAATGACATTTGGGTCTACTGCAATCACTTTAAGATTCGGGTTGGCATGCAGATTAATTCCAGTAGCTGTTGTGCCAGAACAGCCGTTGCAATTCGCTGTATATGCAGTAGAGGTTACATGGATTTCTTTTCCGCTCTCGCTGCCACGAGAAGCGATTTGAACCACTTCCTTGTTCCCTACTGCAACAACCTGATCTTGCTTTTCTCTTGTTACTGATTCATTTAATACAGTACGCGATACTTCTTTCCCGTTTTCTTTTACAATTTCATAGGTCTTTTTGATAAGTCCTTCTTTTCCATGGGTAATGATTTTCTCTGTTCCACTTGCCAGATTCTCGTCCTTTCTCGTGACAACAGCAAATGGAATTGGTTCTTCCACTACATCGGTGACCTTTTCTACTCGAATAACATGAACCATGTCATTTTCTACGACAGTTTCATCTAAGCTTGGTTCAACACGGTCTAAATCCGTTAAAGAAATCTCCTGTTGTTTTAAAAAGTCAGCGACCGTAGTCGAAGTTGACCACACAACTTCCTCTTTCCCTCCGTCGATAATCGTGAGCGGGAAAGCTCTATCAATTACTACATTCATACCCTTTTGTAAAGTTGTATTCTTATCTGGCTGTATTTCGTCATGTTCATTTAGTACAATGTTTTGCTCTTTCAAAAAACCATCAACTGTCTGGGCTGTCGTCCATACTGATGTTTTCCCATTTTCTTGCGTTAATTGTACCTGTTTTGCCGGTTTCCAAACAATTTCCATGTTGTTGGTAACCTTCGAGTCTTTTGTGGGTGTCACATGGTCTTGTGACTTTATTGAAATGTCCAATTCTTCAAACAATTCTTCAACTGTTGCTGCATGTGTTTTTGCGACCTTCTCTCGGCCATCTAGGTTGAGTGTTACATTCTTTTTACTCGTTTCGTATGTAATAAATCCTGCTGATGTGAGTAAAACTATTAGACTTGCAATAACAATCGACCATTTTTTGTGTGTGAAAGACTTGGAAAACAGGTTTTTCATGGTCTCAATCCAAATGAAAAACGCCTCCTTTTCTCTTCGTGTGAATTATATAGACTTACCTGTCATCTGTCAACCCCCTCTCTTTCCTCAAATTTAATACCTATTATGCAAAAGGTTTGAGAAAAAAGTAAAGAGAAAGTTATCGACAAGGTTATCCTATGAAGAAAAGGAGACGTATAGAACAAGTTCATTTGGATAGACTTTGGACAAACTTACCATATATTCGACAGCAATCTTTATCTGTTAATGTCGAATAATTTCTGCGCATTTTTGGTTGTCGCATTGGCTACTTCCTCTAGGGAAATACCTTTTAACTCTGCAATTTGCTCCGCTACTAATTTTACATATGAAGGTTCATTTCTCTTTCCTCTATATGGATGCGGGGCCAAATATGGGCAATCGGTTTCGATCAAAAGTTTATCTAATGGAATTTCTTTTGCTACCTCTTTTGGTTTTTTTGCATTTTTAAAGGTGACCGGTCCACCTAGTGAAATATAGAAGTTCATTTCTATACATTCCCTGGCCACTTCTACGCTGCCACTGAAGCAATGCATGATTCCGCCAACCTCATCCGCCCCTTCTTCCCGTAAAATACGGACGATATCTGCGGTGGCTTCCCGATTATGAATGATGATCGGCAGCTTCACCTTTTTAGCTAAGCGAATTTGTTTTCTAAATACATCGTGTTGGATTTCCTTAGGTGATTTATCCCAATGATAATCAAGTCCCATTTCCCCTAAAGCCACTACCTTTGGATGAGCGGAAAGCTCCTCAATCCAGATTAAATCCTCATCTGTCATATCAATCGCATCTACCGGATGCCAACCGACACTTGCATAGAGAAAATCGTACGCTTCTACGAGATCCATTGCCTTTGTAATTGTTGGACGGTCAAACCCAACAACGACCATTTGCTCCACTCCTGCTTGAAGCGCCCTTTCTATAACCTCTGCTAAATCTTCTTCGAATTGATCGGCATTTAAATGCACATGAGTATCAAATAACATGTCATACTCCTTTTTTTATAAATATTTTTAATGTTACAAGTATTACAACTTGATTACAAAGAAATTGATTATAACCCTTTTTAGGGAGCTTTATCCTCTCCTAATAGGAGAAGAGATCTAATTAAAAAAATGCTTCACGCTTTGTTTCACGTGAAACATTTTCCAATAATGTTACTTAACTTTTGCTCCAATTGGCAATGATTCAGGAACGGTTGCTAATGCAAGGGTTCCATCTTGGCTTCCTGCTAAAATCATTCCTTGAGATAATTCTCCACGAAGCTTAACTGGTTTTAGATTTGTCACACAAATGACTCTTTGGCCGACAAGATCCTCTGGTTTGTAATATTGCGCGATTCCAGAAACAACTTGACGAGTTTCATAGCCTAGATTTAATTGCAGCTTCAGCAGTTTATCTGCCTTTTTCACAGGCTCTGCGGCAATAACCTCTGCTACGCGTAAGTCAACCTTCATAAAGTCATCAATTGTTATTTCAGCAGCTTCTTGTTGGGGTTCCGCCTTTGCCTCTTTTTTCTCTTCTTGCTGTGGTACGCTTCCTTGCATTTTCATTTTGATATAGGCTACTTCTTCTTCAATATCTAATCTTGGGAAAATCGGATCGCCTTTTTTCACCTTTGTTCCTTCTAGGATGCCACCAAATTCATTTACGCTCTCCCAAGTGGTTAAGTTTTCATTCTCTATTCCTAGTTGGGAAAAGATTTCTTTTGGCGCTTTTGTTAAGAATGGCTGTAACATAATGGCAATTCTTCTCAATGATTCGGCTAAATGAACCATCACATCCTTTAATTGCTCTGTCTTCGCCTCTTCTTTTGCTAACTGCCAAGGTTGTGTTTCATCAATATACTTATTTGTACGGCTAACTAATTGCCATAATACAGATAATGCAACAGAAAACTCCATTTTCTCCATCGCTTCAACATATTTTTCAACTGTTGCCTTATTCATCTCTAGTAAAGACTGGTCATATTCACCGTTTGAGCCATTATAAACAGGAATGACGCCGTCAAAGTATTTATTAATCATTGCCACTGTACGATTTAATAGGTTCCCTAAATCGTTTGCTAAATCAAAGTTTAAACGTTCGACAAAGCTTTCAGGTGTGAAAACGCCATCTGAACCAAATGGAACTTCTCTTAATAAATAATATCTTAATGAATCTAATCCATAACGATCAATCAACGTAACTGGATCAACAACATTCCCTTTTGACTTTGACATTTTACCGTCTTTCATCAATAACCAACCATGTGCAAATACCTTTTTAGGCAATGGAAGGTCTAATGCCATTAACATAATTGGCCAATAAATCGTATGGAATCGAACAATCTCCTTTCCAACTAAATGAACATTTGCAGGCCAGTATTTTTTATACTTTGTATCGTCTTCTGACCCATAGCCTAAAGCGGTAATGTAATTGGTTAAGGCATCGATCCATACATAAATTACATGCTTTGGATTACTTGGGATTTTAATTCCCCAGTCAAATGTGGTTCGGGATACGGCCAAATCTTCTAAACCTGGTTTGATAAAATTGTTAATCATTTCATTTTTTCTAGATTCAGGTTGGATGAAGTCCGGGTTTTCCTCATAGTATTGCAATAAGCGGTCCGCATATTTGCTTACTTTAAAAAAGTATGACTCTTCTTTTACCTTTTGCACTGGTCTGCCACAGTCAGGACAATTGCCTTCCTCATTCAATTGAATTTCTGTAAAATACGATTCACAAGGGGTGCAGTACATCCCTTCATATTCACCGAGATAAATATCTCCTTGAGCCAGTAATCTTTCAAATATTTTCTGTACAACTTCAGTGTGGCGTTTTTCTGTTGTACGGATAAAATCATCATAAGAGATATCCAATTTCTGCCACAAATCTTTAATCCCAGACACAATTTCATCTACGTATGCCTGAGGGGTCACCCCATTTTCTTCTGCCTTTTGTTGGATTTTCTGGCCATGTTCATCCGTTCCTGTTAAGTACATGACATCAAAACCACGCATTCGTTTATACCTCGCCATTGCATCTCCTGCAACCGTTGTATACGCATGTCCAATATGTAAATTACCACTTGGATAATATATAGGAGTAGTTAAATAGAAAGTCTTTTTTTCTCCCACTATATTTTCCCTCCTCTTTCATCAATCTTCAGCAAAGTACGCTACCTTCCATTATATCGCTTTATACAAAACAGGCAAAATACTTCTCATAAATTTTTATCAAAAACCACTTTGTTTACTCTTTGCTCCTATCATCATTGACAAAATTGACGATCTATAGCCACATATAAATGGGAAAAATTGCTAACCAATGCGTTCCTATTCTATTTGACGTTTATTGGAAAAATTGTTACTATGAAACTATTAAATTGTGTCGAAAAATGACGAAAAATGTAATAGATGAGCATAAAAAAATCTTAGATTGGAGGGATTAGGATGAAATCTACAGGAGTTATTCGTAAAGTTGATGAACTGGGTCGGGTTGTTATTCCCATTGAATTGAGACGTAACCTTGAGATTGGCGAAAAGGATCAAATTGAGATTTATGTTGATGATGATCGGATTATTTTAAAAAAATACAAACCAACGAGGGCTTGCCAAGTTACAGGGGAAGTTTCAGATGATAATATTCAATTAGCTGGCAGCAAATTGACTTTAAGCCGTGAAGGAGCCGAAAAGCTCTTAAAGGAGATCCAAGAGAGATTTGATCTTACAAAATAAATATTTTTAAAGGGGCTCATTATTGAGCCCCTTTTTGCCTGTCATTTTTGAACATGGTACGTATGATAGACTTCTCTTTTATTAAGATTACGGTCTTTCGCTGTAAGTTTAATGGCTTCTTTTGAAGTGTGTCCTTCTTCTATATAGCGGGTAACATGGTCTTGGACCGATAATTCATCCCACCACTGCTCTTTTTCAATGGTAAGAGGGCTTTCACCTTTTTCAATAATAAGGCAAAACTCTCCACGAACTTCTCCTTCGGAAGCCCATACAATCAACTCAGAGGCTGTTCCCCTTATAAATTCTTCAAACTTCTTAGTCAGTTCTCGACAGAGTGCGATTTGGCGATCCCCTAATACTTCTTTTATTAAGATTAATGTTTCCTTTAAACGGTGCGGAGCTTCATATAGAATAATAGTCGAAGGAATATGTAACAATTCTTCTAGCTGTTTTTTCTTTTCTTTTTTTTGACGATCCAAAAATCCAAAGAAATAGAAAGGCTGAGTAGAAATACCTGATGCAATTAACGCTGTTAAAGCTGCGTTTGCCCCTGGTAATGGGACAACAGTTAATCTTTCCTCCAAAGCGGAGACAACGATCTCATATCCAGGATCCGAAATTGTTGGCAAGCCTGCATCACTAATCAAGGCAATTTTACAACCATCTTTCAACAAATCAATGATTTTCCGACCACTGCTTTCTTTATTATGCTCATGGTAGCTCATTAATGGGGTATCAATTTCAAAATAATGACAAAGTTTTTTAGAGTTGCGGGTATCCTCTGCCGCAATGTAATCCGCCTCTTTCAAGGTTCGAATGGCCCGGTAACTCATATCCTCTAAATTACCAATTGGGGTTGGAACCAAATAGAGAATCCCTTTCATTTCTTCTCCCTCAAAGCTCTTCTGTTGCCACATAACACCCCTCCTTTTTTAAGTATTGTAATTTCCTTTTTCGGCCCCATCTTTTGAATGCGTATTCTGCTTGCATTGCCTCACGCTTAGTGGGATACCTTTTTGAAAATACTAGGTTCACTGGTCCTCTGCCACGCGTATATTTAGCACCTTTGCCTTCGTTATGAAGTTTAATTCTTCTTTGCAAATTGTTCGTATAACCCGCATAAAGGCTATTATCTTTGCAAGAAAGTACATAAAAAAAATGTTCCTCATTCTCCATATAGAATCTTCCTCATCGATTCTGTGTATTCATCATTGTCCTGATAAACAATAAGTGGAGGCATTATTTTTAAATCAGGTTTACCATCCTTCGTAGCCTCTATTAATAAAGTGTTTGCCTCTTTGCCTTCTTTTGGGTAAATGAACTGCAGTCGCTTCGGTTCCAACCGATACTTTCGCATCAATGTAATCATATCAATAAGACGACCCGACCGATGAACAAATGCTACCTTGCCCCCTTGCCGAACAAGCTGGCTCGATGCCTTTACCGCATCTTCTAACGTACATAATATTTCATGTCGAGCGATAGCAAGATGTTCATTTTCATTGATTTCCTCATTTGATGGTGTAATAAAATACGGAGGATTACAAGTAACTACGTCATATTTTCCATAGCCGAGTACACTGGGCATTTCTTTAATATCCCCATGGATCATTTCAATTCTATCGCTTAGGTGATTGTATTTAATGCTCCGGGTTGCCATCCCATACAGTCTTTCTTGAATCTCAACACCGGTAATCTTTCCTTTTGTCCGTAAGCTCAAGAATAAAGGAATGACCCCATTTCCGCTGCATAAGTCAAGTAAATTTCCCTTTTGGATTGGTACATACACAAATTTTGCCAAAAGAACCGCATCCAAGGAAAATGAAAAAACGGATGGACTTTGTATAATCCGCATATCCTTCTCGGCTAATAAATAGTCAAGCCGCTCATCTTCAATTAATTCAACCATATATGTGGGGTCCCTCCTTTCTAATTTAAGGTGAACTTCTAGATTATAGAGTAAACAATTACACTATGGTACCTTTTTTATTTGTTTATCTGTCTGGGTACTACCCGTTTTACGCTTCTCCTTTAATTTTGGCCATATTCACTCTCCCAATACTTCTGTTCATTGCTCTTCTTCATTTAGTTTCTAAAAAATAGCCTTCCCAAAGAATTAGGAAGGCTAGCTATTACTTTTTATTTAAGAAGGATAAACAAAACATACAATCTCCTTCTGTTCGTGGACTGCCGAATTGAAGATTACATATATGAAATCCTTCTTGATAGAGGCGAGCTAAATTATCATAGCCCTCTCCTATATCAACAAATCCAATTTCGTTTGAATTGGACTTCTTCTTATTCGACTTCTTTTTTTCATATTCCATGTTACGAATTTCTTCCAAGCGACTTCTCAGTATTTCATTTTCCAGCTTTAACGAGTTATTCTCTTCGAGGAATTCTGCCAAATGTTGTTTTAACTCACCAAGCTGCTGGTACAGTTGTCCAATCTGTTTTTCCATATTACTGACTGAATCAAAAATTTCCTTTTTATCCACTGGTTCCACCTCATTAATCTGTGGATTGTACCGATACAGCACCCTCTTTAAGGATTTCGTCTAAAGTATATTCTACTACACGTTCTAGTTCTGGAATGTTCACCTGTATGACTCTTTCTAAAATATTTAGTCCTACGACCTTTCCAGTACCAAGCGGAGTATCGATGATTTGGCCTAGATCTGGCAGTTGTTGCTTTGCCTCTTCATACTCATCATTTTCATATTTTAAACAGCATAAGAGCCTGCCACATAATCCTGAAATTTTCGTTGGGTTTAATGATAGATTTTGATCTTTTGCCATTTTGATAGAGACTGGTTCAAAGTCACCTAAAAACGTAGAACAACAGAGCATCCTTCCGCATGGACCAATTCCACCAAGCATTTTCGCCTCGTCTCGGACACCGATTTGCCGAAGCTCGATTCTTGTGCGGAAAATAGCCGCTAAGTCTTTTACCAACTCTCGGAAGTCGACCCTTCCATCCGCTGTAAAATAAAAAATAATTTTATTACGATCAAATGTATACTCAACATCTACTAATTTCATATCTAGTTGATGGGTGGATACCTTTTCATTACAAACTTCATAAGCTTCTTTCGCGGCACTTCTATTCTCTTTCACAATCAAGTGATCCTTTTCGTCTGCAATTCTTAGTACTTTTTTTAAAGGGAGAACAACATCCTCTTCGTCAACCTGTTTGGGGCCTATGACCACTTTGCCATATTCGACACCCCTTACCGTTTCGACAATGACGAAGCTGTCTTTTTGAATTGAGAGATCACCGGGATCAAAGTAATAGATTTTCCCCGCCTTTTTAAAACGTACACCTACAACGTCATACATTTGAAGATCCCTCCTGCAAGCTAAGCACTAGCTCCTCCATTAA
Organism: Niallia sp. XMNu-256; assembly: GCF_036670015.1. NCBI lineage: Bacteria > Bacillati > Bacillota > Bacilli > Caryophanales > Bacillaceae > Niallia > Niallia sp. XMNu-256. The sequence continues at coordinate 44,719 of NZ_CP137636.1, read as the reverse complement.
CAATTGTGTATTCATATTCGCTTGAAGCTTTCTCTTAGCTTCCAAAATCGTTGTCATTTGTGCTGCCAAACGCCGACCTGAAATTTTGAAAGCATACTGTCCTATCTTTGGGGCTTCACTGACATAAACCGTCTGCTCTTGTTTCCCAATTTGTATATATAATAAATCTTTATAAATAAGAAGTAAAAGATCTAATCCACGATCAATTTGTTCCTTTTCTTTAAAGTGCGGATACCATTCTTCTTGAAGAAAAACGAGTGCTTCTAAAGAACTCTTCATAAGCACTTCATATAATTTTACCACTATCTTTTGGGCTTGTGCAAACCATTCATTATTACTCAGCTCTGAAGCTTCATCTAAATTATTAGTAAGCTCTGCAATTAGTGGTGCCTTTTCACTCTTAATGCCCATTGCGATTTGCTTCTCAATAAAGTATTGAGTGGATAAGGGCTTAAATGAGAGAATTTGGCAACGCGACAAGATTGTTGGCAGCATCCTCTGTTGCTGTTCCGTGATTAAAATAGCATAGGTTTGGGGATGAGGCTCTTCGAGAAACTTAAGCAGACTATTTGCAGCATTGACGGTCATTCGGTCTGCATGATAGATCATGTACAACTTTTGGTTCGTTTCCAATCCTGTCTTTGAAAATTCCTTTTGTAATTCGCCGATCTGTTGTTTTTTGATCGATAATCCATCCGGTTCAACGATATGAATATCAGGATGATTGCCATGATTAATTCTTTTACAATTTATACAATTCTCACAAGGAATAACCTCATCCTGAGGAGATAGACAAAACAAGCCTTTCGCCAAAAGCATGGCCATTTCTCTTTTTCCTGTTCCTCTCATTCCCTCGAATAAATAAGCGTGGGCAATTCGCTTCGTTTCTAAACTATTCTTTATCATTTTTAAGACAACAGGCTGTATTTTCTGGATTTCCTCCCACGTATTTACCACACTATCACTCACTAACTTATTTATATTAATGATTTATCTTTTTATCATAGAAACTCTTTCTTATGATGTAGTTCTATTATAGCAAGAATTTGTTGAAACAAACACCTGTAATAGCATTGTTGCTACCTTGCAAAAATCCGAACCAAACAGGCTTTCCCTTTAAAATGCATAATTTTTCCTTAATTTGGGCACATTTATATAATGCAGATTTTGCAATGTAATTTTTAGGGGGAAATTAAAGTGATTTTAAGTCAAGAACAGCTTAGAGAGGAAGCACATAAGTCTGCATTGAACCATGACCCTCATATGAAGCGTAAATCATCTAAACTTTTTTGGGGATTGGGTCAATCAGATATTGAGGATTTACGTTCTTTCGTTCATCTTTTACGTGAAAAAAGAGCCTCTTGTGCCCAGCCTGCTGAAGAATGGCTCCTCGATAACGCTGAGTTTTTGGAAGAACAAGCCTTAGTCATTAAAGAGGAACTGACAAAAAAGGTCGTCAATTTACTTCCACATTTAAAGAAAACAAAGGAAGCCCGGATTTTTTCAATTTGTAAGGATTATATAAAGTATACAGATGGAAATTTAAATATGGATAGTTTTATTTCCTATGTACGTGCCTACCAGGAAGTATCCGTACTAACTATGTCTGAAGTATGGTCGATTCCAATGTTTATGAGAGTAGCTCTGATTCACCGTCTAGCTGAAGTGATGAATACTTTAAAAGAACGTCATGAAACCTGTGCTTTCGTTGAGGATGTGCTCTCCCATTTCGAGACAAGCGAGATTACCCCTGAAAGGCTAAATGAAGTATTGGAGAATTATGGACAGGAATTCCCTCTTTCGGGGCCAATGATTGTCCATCTAGTGACCCATTTACGAGAAAGAGCCGATTATACCGCTACCGTTGGAGAATGGTTAGTTTGTAAGTTGGAAAATGGGCCTGAAAGCCTTGACCATATCTTATCCTACGAATACCAGCTCCAGTCCTCATTTGGAATTTCCACGGGCAATCTAATTACAAGCCTACGAAAATTAAATCGGTGGAATTGGCATGAAACATTTGAACAGATTTCCGTTGTTGAGCAAACACTTAGAAAAGAGCCAACCGGAACCTATGCCAAATTAGACTTTTCTAGTCGGAATACCCTTCGGAAGCGGGTTGAATATTTAAGCCGTCGTTTTAAACTTCCGGAAAACCTAGTCGCAACCCAAGCCATTGAGCTTGTTGAAGCATTTGTAAAGGGTCTTTCAAAGAACCGCTCCGAACCATTGCCTCGCAAGGCTTATGTTGCCTTTTATTTATTCGAGCCAGATGGCATCGATGCTTTACGAAAGGCACTTAAAAAATGTGGAAAGCCAAAACCGGTACCTGAAACACAAATTATGCGACGTCCGGCAGCAACGTATTTCAATACTCTTGGCGGGGTTTTTGCAGGTTTTTTATTCGCATTTACTCTATTAATTGGCTGGGATCAAGTTCTTTCACCATTCCAATGGTTGGCTGTCCTCTTGGTCCTGTCATTTCCAGCATTGGAATGGGCCATAACCGGAGTACATTATTTTATAGAAAAAACGAAAGAACCCGTTCATCTGCTAAGATATGATTTTTCCAAGGAGATTCCAAAAGAAGCGGCAACAGCTGTTGTCATTCCTGTTATATGGTCATCGGTAAAAGAAGTAGAGGAATTAGCCGATCGGCTCCAATTGCACTACTTAGCCAATAAACATCAGCATCTCCATTTTGCCTTATTAGGTGATTTTGCTGATGCTGATTCAGAGCTTTGTCCAGAGGATGACATCTTCCTAAAGACGGCAGTGAAAAAGATTAGACAATTAAATCAATCTTATCCAGAAGGCTCTTTTTATTTGTTACAGAGACAAAGAAAATGGAATCTGTCTGAAAAGAAATGGATGGGATGGGAAAGAAAGCGTGGAAAGTTAGTTGAGTTTGTTGAGCTATTAAAAGGAAAAAAAGAGACAAGTTTTTCGGTTATTGAAGGAAACCTCCAAGCATTAAAAGAGGTCCGCTATATTATTACTCTTGATGCTGATACTGAGCTCCCTTTAGAAAGTGCTCATCGCATGATTGGGGCGCTGCATTACCCATATAATCAACCAAGACTAAATCCATCTGGTACAAGAGTCATTGAAGGTTACGGCATTCTACAACCGAGGGTAGCCATTAGTCATAATGCGACTACCAAATCAAATCTTGCTAATTTATGGTCTTCAGATCCAGGAATTGATCCTTACGCATTTGCCGTATCTGATGCCTATCAAGATGCTTTTGGTCAAGGGATTTTCACAGGTAAGGGAATTTTTGATCTCCATGCCTTTTACGAAGTCCTCTGTGATCGAATTCCGGAGAACCGTGTCTTGAGTCATGATTTATTAGAAGGCGGTTTTCTCCGTGCTGGATTGCTGTCAGACATTGAATTAATTGATGATCATCCTTCCCTTTTTAGCTCTTATCAAAAAAGGCTGCATCGTTGGGTACGTGGGGATTGGCAACTGCTATTATGGCTATTTCCAAAAGCCCGCAATCGAAATGGAGAACTGGCACCCGTTGATTTGTCCATTTTAACACGCTGGCAGATCTTTGATAATTTACGTCGAAGTTTACTTTCTCCGGCTCTGTTTTTTACATTGCTATTAGCATTAACCGTACTCCCGGGTTCCCCATTAAGATGGGTGTTCATTGTGATGGCAACTTTATTTATTCCTGTATTCCGATCATTGGTACCGATACAGAATGTCATACAGAATTTCAAGGGCTTTCTTTATACCCTTGGCCAAGTAATGGTTTTAATTATTACTCTGCCGTTTCAAACGGCCGTATTGCTTGATGCAATTGCTCGAACGTTATACCGTCTGATCATTTCAAAAAGGCAATTACTCCAATGGACGACGGCAGCGGAAGAAGAACGTAAACATTCCCATAATCGAAATCACATTTATGGCTTGTATGGTGGTTATCTTCTAATTGGGCTTTTCATTCTTGCAACTTTTCTCTATGAAAATACTGCCGTTAGGGTGATTGGTTTAATTCTTGCTGCTTTATGGACAAGTACACCATTCATGGTGGGGTGGTTGAACAAACCTGTGCGTCAAGAGAGACTTTCCTTTTCAAAGGAAGAAACAGAAGAGCTCCGAAAGCTCTCACGGGAGATCTGGTCTTTTTACGAGGATTATGTAACCGAGGAGGACAACTGGTTACCGCCTGATAATGTTCAAATCGATCCACCAAACGGAATTGCCCACCGAACATCACCAACTAATATTGGGTTATATTTAACCTGTATATTAGCAGCAAGGGATTTCCACTTTATTGATACACCTGGATTGATACAAAGATTGGACAGAACGTTAGATACGCTTGATAAAATGGAAAAATGGGAAGGACATCTCTACAACTGGTATGACACCGTTACACTAAAACCATTGTCCCCTATTTACGTATCAACTGTAGATTCTGGAAACCTTGTAGGTTGCCTCATTACGGTTAAAGAAGGATTAGCAGATTTACTTCATTTAAATGATGTTACTGCAGATACCAACTATAGTGAATTTGACTCATTGCAAATTGCCTTTTCAGAGGAGCTGACACCAGTTGGCTCTGGAAAAATTTTGCGAAATCCGCTTAGCGACGAATGGATTGAAAAAGGAAGAAAGCTAATTAAACGAATGGACAGAATGATTAGGGAAACCAACTTCGTTCCATTATACGATCATGATGCAAAGCTGTTCACATTGGGATACCATGTGGAGCGGCATGAACGTGATGATATTCTCTATGATTTAATGGCTTCTGAGGCAAGAACAGCAAGTTTTATTTCGATTGCTTTAGGACAAGTATCTGTTTCACATTGGAAAGCACTCGGTAGAACAATGACTAGAGTGGGAAAAAGACCTGTATTGCTATCTTGGTCCGCTACCATGTTCGAATACTTGATGCCCTGGCTCTTTACGCGCACCTATAGAAACTCCCTATGGGAAAGTACGTACAAAGCTGTTGTGGAGCGGCAAATCGAATATGCCAAGAATCGGGGCGTCCCTTATGGTATTTCCGAATCTGGCTTCTACGCCTTCGATTATCAAATGAATTATCAATATCGTGCGTTTGGGGTTCCTGGTCTAGGTTTTAAACGTGGACTAGAACAAGACTTAGTTGTGGCCCCTTACGCTACCATCCTTTCGCTTCCTTTTGCCAAGAATAAGGCCTTACAAACATTAAAGGAAATTGAAAAGTTAAATGGAAGAGGAAAGTATGGCTATTACGAAGCGATCGATTTTACGAAGAGACGCTTACCTGAAAATAAAAAACATATGGTGGTTCGCAGTTTTATGGCCCATCACCAAGGAATGAGTTTCTTAACGCTTGCCAATGTATTACTGCCGACACCGATTTATGAGCGATTCCATCGTAATAAACAAGTACGGGCCGCTGAGCTGCTTTTACAAGAACGAATTCCGAAAAAAGCACGATTTATAAAACATCCAGCCTTAACCCAAGATCATGTGGAAAATAGTAAACAAAAACAGGACGCTGTCTCTGTAAGAGAGTATCGTTCACCAAAGACGCAAACTCCTGAGGTAAATGTTCTGTCGAATGGTTCTTTTACAACGGTGGTGACGAACAGTGGAAGCGGGTTCACCCTTTATAAAGGGTTACTTGTTTCAAGATGGCGCCCTGATCCAGTTATGGACCACTGGGGGAACTATGTTTATATACGTGATATTTCAACGGATCGAGTTTGGTCTCCCTCTTACCAGCCGTGTAAAGTTGAATCATTGGATCAACACGTAGGATTTGGATTGGATAAAGCTACCTTTACAAGGATAGATGGCGATCTCAAAACATCCATGGAGATTTGCGTTTCTCCCGAATGGAATGCAGAGATTCGTCGGATCACATTAAACAATACAAGTGAAGAATCTAAGGTGGTTGAGGTAACAACCTTTACTGAATTAGCCTTAGCGAATCCAATTGCTGATGAAGCCCATCCCGCATTTAGCAAATTATTTATTCGGACGGAATTTGACCAACATGCAGGCTGTCTTGTTGCTGGTAGAAGACCTCGGGAAAAAGGCGATCAAACTTTATGGGCTGCCCATAAGATCCTTTTAGAAGGCGGTCAGATGGGAACGATTGAGTATGATACGAGTCGCTCTAGTTTCATCGGCCGTGGCTATCGCTTATCAGAACCACAAGCGATTCGTTCCCGTCTTCGTGGAAAAGTAGGGTCTGTTGCCGACCCAGCCTTCATTATGAGACGAAGGGTATCCATCAAGCCGGGCCAACAAATTCAAATGTTTGCGATTACCTCTGTGAGTGAGAATCGTGAAGAGGCCATTGAGATTGTTCGCCAGTTGACACCAGACCATTCAATGGAAAGAGCCTTTCAAATGGCTTGGAATCGAGCTCAGATCGAGTTGCGAAATTTACACTTATCAAGTAAAGAAGCGACCGAATACCAATACCTAGCAAGCCAAATTTTATACCGCTCCCCTCTTCGTAAAGAGAGTGAGAGTAGCATTTTGAACAATCAAAAAGGCCAATCTAGCCTGTGGTCATACGGAATTTCCGGTGACCGTCCAATCTTACTCGTTCGGATTGAAAATGAAAGTCAGATGCCTTTCATTGTAAAAATCTTAACGGGTCATGAGTATTTACGACGACTTGGAATTTTATTTGACCTTGTCCTGCTCAATGAATCAGCAGGTGGGTATCAGCAAAACTTACAGGAATCGTTGCAGCGTGCAGCTGAGCATGGGGTCAATCGCTTTGGTGCTGGTTCTTCCGGGGTATTTGCAATTCCCGCAAACCAATTACCAGAAGAAGATAAAAGTCTATTGTTGGCTGTATCCCGCTTAATTTTACAGGCTGGCGGAGTCAGCTTAAAAGCACAAATGCGCATTCCTAAAGACAAAGATGATGCTATAAAAAGAGAGAAATTGGTTCCTGCTACCCCTCTTGTTTCCTATTCTCCATCTTCTGATCAATATCGGCTGGAGGATACAAAAAATTGGCAGTTTTTCAATAGCTGGGGGGGATTCTCTCCTAATGGAAACGAGTACAATATTTTAATAAAAGACGGACACCACTTACCAGCACCATGGATTAATGTCATGGCTAATCCAAAATTCGGTACGTTCATATCGGAGCTAGGGACAGGCTATACATGGTGGAATAACAGTCGCGAGTTTAAGCTAACTCCATGGTCAAATGATCCCGTCCTAGATTCGCCAACAGAGACAGCCTTTTTACGAGATGAAGAAAGCGGCAAGGTTTGGTCTGTTACTCCTTCTGCTATTAAAGCGAAGGAACCTTATAAAGTCACACATGGCCGAGGGTATTCACGTTTTGAACATGAACGTAACGGAATTTTCCATGAAATGACTGTTTTTGTTCCAAGACAAGATCCGGTTAAAATTATGAGGGTTGTATTGAAAAACAATAGTGATCGACAGAGGCAGATTTCTTTAACGTATTATGCTGAATGGGTGCTCGGTGTCATGAGACCGGCAAATGCACCTTATATCGTTTCAGAGTGGAACGAGACTGCTCATATTTTAACCGCAAGAAATACGTATCAAGAGATTTTCCGTGAGGCAATTGCCTTTTTAGGCATTTTCCCTAAGGATGACAGCGGCAAACTAGTGGAAAATCAATCGTGGACAACAGATCGAACCGAATTTATTGGCCGTAACGGTTCATTGGAACATCCTGAAGCTTTCGATTATCTTTCACTAACTTGTCGAACGGGTGTGTTTCATGAATCCTGTGGGGCAATTCAACAAAAGCTCGTAATTGAGCCACAATCAGAGCAAGTTGTCTATGTACTTTTAGGCTGTGACGATGATAATGAGACTGTTGTGGAATTGGCTAACAAGTATAGTCAACCCGTTGCTTGTGAGGAGGCACTCCAAGAGGTCATCACATTTTGGGAAGACCATTTAAATCAAATTCAAGTTTCAACCCCATCTGTTAAAACCAATATTCTGCTAAATGGATGGCTATTGTATCAATCCCTTGCCTGTCGAATGTGGGCTAGAACAGCCTTCTATCAGGCAGGAGGTGCCTATGGCTTCCGGGATCAATTACAAGATTCCTTAGCGATGCTGCATACTTTGCCAGAATTAACCCGAAAGCAAATATTACTACATGCCTCCCACCAATATGAAGAAGGTGACGTTCAACACTGGTGGCATGAAGAAACCCAACGGGGAATTCGAACTCTATTCTCTGATGACTTATTGTGGCTCCCCTATACAGTATCCAGGTATATGGAGCATACAGGTGATGATAGTCTATTAGATGAAGTGGTACCGTTCCTCCATAGTGAACCACTTAAAGAAGGTGAGCATGAACGCTATGAGCCAACCGTTCAATCCTCTCAATTGGCCAATATTTACGAGCACTGCTTACGGGCTATTGATAAAGCCCTGTCACGTATTGGCGAACATGGATTGCCACTCATCGGTGTGGGGGATTGGAATGATGGCATGAACTTAGTTGGTGCCAATGGCCGTGGAGAAAGTGTTTGGCTTGGCTGGTTTATTTGTGATGTGTTAAGGCGGTTTGAGGAAATTTGTCATAACCGTGGTGATTCTGAAAAGACAAAAGGCTACATTGAGAGAAGAGAACAGTTGGTTGCCGCCTTAAATGAACATGGATGGGATGGTCAATGGTACCGCCGGGCCTTTACTGATTCTGGGGACTGGTTAGGTTCCATTGAAAATGATGAATGTCGAATTGATGCCATTGCCCAATCCTGGTCCGTCATATCTGGTGGTGCCCCGGAAGAACGTGCCCAACAAGCGATGAATTCATTTGACCGTGAACTCGTTGAACGAGAATTATCAGTTGTTCGCTTGTTAACTCCGGCTTTTGATCAAACAGAACCGAGCCCTGGTTATATTCAAGGGTACCCACCAGGTCTTAGGGAAAATGGCGCCCAATATACTCATGGGGTCATTTGGGGAATTGTTGCTTGGTGTCAGCTTGGAAATGGGGATAAAGCGATGGAAATGTTCAATATGCTGAACCCGATGAATCACACCCGAACCGATCAAGAGGTTAAACGATATGTCGGAGAGCCATACGCAATGGCAGCCGATGTGTACACCGCTATACCAAATGAAGGTCATGCAGGCTGGACATGGTATACCGGTGCCGCAAGCTGGATGTACCAAGTTGGGATTGAGTGGATACTCGGTATCCGACGTCGTGGAGATAAGCTTGTAATTGACCCGAAAATTCCTCGGGATTGGCCTGGTTTTTCAGCTTCTTATCGCTATGGAAATACGGTCTATACAATTGAAGTTGAAAATCATACAGGATCCACTGGAATTAAAGTTGATGGAAAGGGAGTTGATTTAATTAATGATTCCCTTGACACTGGTTTCGCGATCGAACTCCTAAACGACGGTAATGAACATTTTGTCGTGATTCGATTATAAGAATACCTTCCCCCATTCTTTGAATGGGGGTTTTCTTGGTTGATTTGTAAGCAGCACGCGGACCTAGAAACCCTTTCTCTTATTTGACCGGATTTCTACCCGAACTTAATACCCCATTTTGCCTGCCTAACTAGTTAAATATTTCCTTTGCTCTATCCAAAAATACCTCTTTTACATCTGCAAATACTTTATTAAATTCCTGGTTTGCATCTACTGTCACGATTCTCTCAGGGAACCTCTTTATAACAGCCTCATAACCTTCTCGAACCTTCTTATGAAAGTGAATTTCCTCTAAATCCAGCCTGTTGACCTCTCTCCCTTTATTTTTACGAATCCGACTCAAACCAATTTCAGGATCCAAATCTAAGTATATTGTTAAATCTGGCATAAAACTTCCAATTGCAAATTCGTTGATCGATAAAACCTCATCAATGCCAAGCTCTCTAGCATAACCTTGATAAGCTAAACTGCTATCAATAAACCGATCACATAAGACAACCTTTCCCTCCTGTAACGAAGGGATGATTCGCTCAACTAAATGCTGTCTTCTAGCTGCAGCGTAAAGCAATGCTTCCGTGCGGCCATCCATTTTTGTATTTTTTGTATCCAAAATAACTGAGCGTATTTGTTCAGAGATATCAATTCCACCCGGTTCCCTAGTAACAATAACCTCTCTACCGATACTTCCGACAAATTCCTTTAAATTTTGAATAAGCGTAGATTTTCCAGAGCCTTCTACACCTTCAAGAGTAATAAAATAACCCATTTGTCCTGTTTCCTCCAACTCACTGTTTTTCAAAAATATAGATTAATCGCTTGTAAATTCTCGGATTCCCTTGAAACCTTGCCCCAGTTTCGATTAAACCTTCTATTTGCTCAACAACTGTTTCTGTGATTCTCTCTCCAGGCATTAATATCGGAATTCCTGGTGGATAAGGAGTAACTGGCTCTGCAGCAATTCCATCTATTGATTGCCTTAAATTAACCTCTTTTACCTTCCATTGGGTAAATTGATTTGAATGAATGACTAGAGTTGAAACTCTTGGCTGATATTTAGATTTAATGATTGTCCTTCTCTGTATTTTATAGGGGTTTAATGAACTAGCTATGGTATCAACTACCTTATCGAAGGGAAAGTCCATCCCCCTTTTTAAAAGTGGAAGAACGAGTAAGACATTAGCTGGGTCAGCCATTTCTGTATAAATACCTTTTTCTTCAAACAAAGATTGCATTTGAAATCCACTTAATTCATTCGCTGTTTGAATGGTAAGTTTAAGCAAATCCCCTTCACTGCTCTCAAGTACATTAATTTGATCCAATTGATGGAGTTTATTTTTAAAAGTTTCTATTTCCTTCTTTAAGTATTCATGATCGTCATCCTCATAGGTCGCTGCATAGCTTCTCGCTAGATCAAGTGAAGCTAAAATTGGATAGGACGGACTGCTTGACTGCAAAATATGAAGGTATTTTTCTATCGATTCAACTGAAATATATCGACTATTTATATGTAAAAACGAACCCATGGTCATGGCAGGGAGAGTTTTATGTGCAGATTGAACGACTATATCAGCTCCTAATTGAACGGCTGATTTTGGATATGCCCCCCCTGTAATAAAATGAGCACCATGTGCCTCATCAACCAAAACAGGGATATTCTTGCTATGCGTGATTTTAATAATGCCTTCAAGATCATTAACCTGTCCGTAATAATTCGGATATGTGAGAACAAGCGCCTTAGCATTTGGAAACATATCTAGTGCATGTTGAACCATTTCTCGAGAAACTCCTTGAGAAATAGCCCATTGTTCATTGTATTCAGGGTCTAGGAAAACAGGTTTGCCCCCTGCCAATTCAATCCCATTAAGGACAGACTTATGACTATTTCGCTGAACTAGTACCTCATCATTCTCTTTTATAGCAGCCAATATCATAGCTAGATTGCCTACCGTTGATCCATTTACTAAGAAATAGCTCTTATTAACTTTATATAAAGACGCCAAAAGATCCTGAGCTTCTTTTATAACTCCTTCAGGGCAATGAAGATCATCTAAACCCGTTAACTCAGTTACATCTAAATTAAGTATGTCATGAAAATATGAAAACGGTTCTGTAAAAATTATCCCCTGTTTATGCCCTGGAACATGGAAGGAAATTGGATGTTTCTTAATATGATTGATTAATCTATTATATAAAGGGGTTATTGAATGATTCATTATACACCTTACCTTTTCTAATTCATTATCCAATCCTCATTCATTTTATCAAACCAAACATAATGTTCAACATTCATCTTATATAAAAGTATGAAGAGACATACAACCAATGAAAAGGGTAAACATACAATATTAATCAAGTAAACTATATGATTTAATTTTCGCAATGTTGTATATATTAATGTTGCAATGGGCAACATAATGATATGGAGGTGAATCGAGTGAATTCAGCGACAAGGGACGAAAGAGGAGAAGTATGTGTGATTTGTGAAGTTCATAAAGAAAAGGGAATCCATCTGTATACTTCATTTATTTGTTCAGATTGTGAAAAGGATATGATTGCGACTGAAACAAATGACCCAAAGTATAAATACTTTCTGAGTAAGTTAAGAAAGGTAACAGCACCAGAGATCTTTTCTTAGTAAAAAGAGCACCTGATTTTAGATGCTCTTTTTACTGTGAAAACGAAAAAGAGTATCCAAATAAAAAGGATACTCTTTGTTTGCCTGGCAACGTCCTACTCTCACAGGGGTAAAACCCCAACTACCATCGGCGCTGAGAAGCTTAACTTCCGTGTTCGGGA
>NZ_CP137636.1:0-27500 GCF_036670015.1 Niallia sp. XMNu-256 | reverse complement strand
CAACATGAGTTGATAAGAATTATCCGGTATTAGCTCCGGTTTCCCGAAGTTATCCCAGTCTTACAGGCAGGTTGCCCACGTGTTACTCACCCGTCCGCCGCTAACTTTTGGGAGCAAGCTCCCGCAAGTTCGCTCGACTTGCATGTATTAGGCACGCCGCCAGCGTTCGTCCTGAGCCAGGATCAAACTCTCCAATAAAGTGTTTGAATAGCTCATTTGCACTATGTTGTGCTTTTTTAATGTTACATATAGTAACAGAATTAACGTTGACGTTTGTTGTTCAGTTTTCAAAGAGCAATTATAATTATCGCCAAAAACGACTTTTATAATGTATCATTTCTGGTAAAAATAGTCAACTGCTTATTTAAAGTTTTTTATTATTAATCTTTTTTTAGCAACGACTTTTGTTATTATAGTCTACTCTTTTCATAAAGTCAATCATTTTTTAACACAAAAGAAACCAGTCTTATACAATTAAACTGGTTTCACTTCTTATATAATCCACATATCTATTGCTACTAGAGCAAATAAGCCAGGTATCCCTAATATTCCAGACACAGCAGAAGTAACTAAATTAATTGGTACGTGAATCCCAAACTGGTTGCCGATAATATTAAGGAAAAATAAAAATAGTGCACCGATAATTAGTTTTACCACTCCTTGGCTGATTAGTCGAATGGGTTTAAATGAACTACCAGCAAAAAGTAACAAAAAAATAATTAGTCCTAATATAGCAATAACGACAATAGGTTCCAAATCTAAACTCCCTTCCAGTCATTTGTACTATTTTTATGAATAGCTTGTACAAAATAGACCAAAAAGGCATTATTTTTTGAAACATAATTCAGTTACTTAACGCAGGTGAATACCTATTAATTAAGATGAGATTTCAGCATGCTAATTTTCCGCTTTTTTGCCTCACGCAATAGAAAAAAATACTTTGCTTTCATAACTTCTGTTTGAATCTCCATTTCACCAAAAGGATCGATGCTTTTTTCAAATAGGCTTTTTTGACGATCCCAGTCTTCCTTGGCTTGTCTTACTTGTTCTACAAGTTGTTCACCAAATTCCACCCTCAATTTCCCTTTTCTTCGAAAAAACATCTCTCGATCCTCCTTAGCTATAATTCTCTTCTTCCTTCCAATGCCTTTGATAAAGTCACTTCATCGGCATATTCAAGATCTCCACCAACTGGTAAACCATGAGCTATTCTTGTTGTCTTGATCCCTGAAGGCTTAATTAATCTCGAGATATACATTGCAGTTGCTTCCCCTTCAATATTCGGGTTTGTTGCAAGTATGACCTCTTGAACGGTTTCATCTTGCAATCTTTTTAAAAGAGATGGAATATTAATATCCTCGGGTCCAATTCCATCCATTGGCGAGATTGCTCCATTTAAGACATGATAGAGACCATTGAACTCCTTCATTTTTTCCATTGCAATTACATCTTTCGGATCCTGGACAACGCAGATAACACCTCTGTTTCTCCTTTGGTCCTCACATATATAACATGGATCCTGATCGGTGATATGCCCGCAAATGGAACAATATGTCAAATTTCTTTTTGCATTTACTAGTGCCTTAGCAAAGTCTAAAACGGTGTCTTCTTTCATATTTAGAACAAAAAAAGCCAGACGAACAGCCGTTTTCGGGCCGATTCCTGGCAATTTCATAAAACTGTCAATCAGTTTCGATATTGGTTCAGGATAATGCATGTTTATTCCCTCTTCCCTAGAACATCCCTGGAAGATTCATTCCCTTTGTGAATTTCCCCATTGTCTGTTCTGTTATTTCATCAACCTTTTTCAAAGCTTCATTCGTTGCAGCTAGCACTAAATCTTGAAGCATTTCTATATCTTCAGGGTCAACAACTTCTTCTTTTATAATGACGTCCACTACTTCCTTATGGCCTGTTACTACAACAGTTACCATGCCGCCACCAGCTGTGCCTTCAATTTTTTGTTCTCCCAGATCTTCTTGGGCTTTCGCCATATCCTTTTGCATCTTTTGCATTTGCTTCATCATCTTTTGCATGTTTCCCATGCCACCCATATTACCCATTCCACGCGCCATAATTCCTATACCTCCAAATATTATTATTTACTATTATTATTATTCTTTTTAACAAGAATTTTGTCCTTCTAAATGTACCATAAATGGCTAAACGATTTACAATGAGAATCGTTATTCGTTAACTTCGATTAAATCATCTCCAAACAACTTTCTTGCCTCGGAAATGATGGGGTCCTCTTCAGTATCTCCTATTTCACTACCTTCATGATGGTTCCGTTGGCTTTTGAGAAATTCCTCCCGTATGTTAAGCCATTGTTCTTCGGGTACACCGATCACGTTAAGTGGATGTCCAATAAAGCCCGAAAGAATCGAAGAGATGGTATTTGTGAAGGTTATATTCTCCATTGCCATTTGACAGTGAATTTCGTATTTAAATTTAACTATTAGCGCCTGATTTGAAGCCGCTGCTGGTTCCGCCTCTTTTAATAAAGCTGCCTGTGACTTCATCTGTTGAACATTAAGTTGCTCGATCATTTCCGCCCAATGTCTTTTTATGTCCATTAAATCTTGTTTAGTTGCATGCTTAAGAATTTCATTGATCTTTCCAACTGGAGCCTGAAATCCATTTTTTGACGGACGATGCACCCTTTTTTGAACAGGAGCAGCTTGTTCTTCCGTCCTAACGGCAACACCATGTTTTTTTAATTCATGAAGTTCTTGTTCCAATTGATTGATTTTCTGAACTAACCCGTCGATGTCCCCGTGTTGAGTGTTTGATCGAGAGGTTGACTCTAAGTGACATAACTTCACTATTGCGACCTCTAACAACACTCTAGGATGGTTTGTCCATCGCATTTCTTGCTGTGTCTTATTTAATTCAGCAATAAGTTGATAAATCTCTTCATGACTCATATCAGAGGCTAGAGACTTAAATTCATCGTCAAGCATAACTCGCTCTAGAGACTCTTCTAAGTTTGGTGCGGACTTATATAATAACATATCACGGAAAAACAAAATAAAGTCTTCTATAAATCTTGATGGATCTTTTCCTTGAAAAAGAAGCTCTTCTAATGCATCAAGGCCACTTACAACGTCCTGATTCTTAATTGCCTCTGCAAGATTAAGTAAAAATATCTGTGAAACAGCGCCTGTTACAGTTAACGCATCGTCAACAGATACTTGATCCCTACCAAATGAAATCGCTTGGTCAAGAAGACTTAAAGCGTCACGCATTCCGCCATCAGCTGCTCTAGCTATGACCTTAAGAGCATTTTCTTCATAAGCAACCCCTGTTTCCTTTGCGATAAGCTCCATCCTTTTTACAATGGACATTGCGGTGATTCGCTTAAAATCAAAACGTTGACAACGTGATAAGATCGTAAGGGGGATTTTATGAGGCTCAGTCGTAGCCAATATAAAAATAACATGTCTAGGTGGCTCTTCTAATGTTTTTAAAAGAGCATTAAAAGCACCAATGGACAACATATGTACTTCGTCAATAATATAAACCTTATATTTAACAGATGTAGGAGCATATTTTACCTTATCACGAATATCACGAATTTCCTCAACGCCATTATTAGAAGCTGCGTCAATTTCAATGACATCAGGAATCGACCCGTCTGTTATCCCTCTGCATGCATCACATTCATTGCAAGGTTCTTCAATCGGAGCCCTTTCACAGTTAACGGCCTTTGCTAATATCTTTGCTGCACTCGTTTTCCCTGTACCTCGTGGACCAGAGAACAAATAGGCATGCGAGATTTTGTCATGAAGTAGGGCGTTTTGCAAGGTTTGAGTAACGTGCTCTTGTCCTACAACATCAATAAAATTTTGTGGACGCCATACCCGATATAATGCTTGATAACTCAATTGAACGCCCCCTCCTACAAATTAGTTGGCCAGTGGTTAGTTGGTTAGTTTTTTTGTTTTTTTCTAACCGACTTTCGGCTAACCAACTAGCAACTTTTCCTTTATTATAACCGATCTATTTTCTATTTTCCAAAAAGGTAGATAGAATATCATCCTACATAAGTATACTATGGATCTCCCTTATTACTAGAGTTTTTCTACTGAAATATAGCCTTGTCGATCATTCAAGCAAAATAAAAAAACCCACCGAAGACGATGGGTTTTGTTATGGTTAAATTTAACTGCCGTGCACCTTCCGTTGAATGGCTCCCATAAGCGTTACTTAAGCAGTTAGCTCGGCCCAGGCTACCCTACGGCACATGAGAAACACCACTTAATGCTGCTTCCTTCCGGACCTGACATGGTTCGTGAGTTCCCATTGCGCAGGACCCAGGCGTCAACACCACTTACTTAAGGCAGACCCTACAGGATACCACCCTCGGGAAGGGATTCAGCCTCGCTAGAGCGGATTGCGAGTACAGGGCACCGCTACCTCCCCGCCTAGCACGGCAAAATTGATACCAATATTAAGGCGTCTTATCTGACGCATGATTTAGTATACTAATTTTCTCTGTAAAAAGCAATGCTTATCCTTTGTTAATTTCTGTGTTGTTTAGTAGGGACTCCCGTTTTAACCGTTTCTCTTCCTTCTTTCGTTCACGTACATTACGGAAAAATTCGGTTAACAAACGGCCACACTCCTCCGCTAGAATCCCTGATACTACTTCACTTTGATGATTAAACCGCTCATCTTCAAGCAAATTCATAAAGGTCCCTGCACAACCACCTTTAGGATCATGTGCACCATACACGACTCGATCAATACGGGATAATAAGATTGCCCCCGAACACATGGCACAAGGCTCTAACGTCACATAAAGAGTAGTACCCTCTAACCGCCAAGATCCCTCCTCTTGACATGCTTGCTGAATGGCCAGTAATTCAGCATGGGATACAGCGTTTTGTGTCGTTTCACGCAAATTATGTGCTCTAGCAATAATCTCACCGTTTGAGACAATGACTGCTCCAATGGGAACCTCCATTTGCTCTCCTGCCTTTTTAGCTTCTTCTATTGCTTCTAACATAAAGTACTCATCAAGATTTTTATTAACCATTGGAATTGGAATCCTTCCTTTACCCCAACAAATTTATTGGGAAAATTATATCATGATTTCCTATATTAATCATAAATTTAGTAATGATGTACGAATCGTTATGACTTATTTTATTTACTGACCAGTCCATCTTACTGGAGGGAAAAGTATGCAGATCCATATCGTTAGTCAGAATCAAACATTAGCAACCATTGCACAGGCTTATGGGACGACAGCCGCTGATTTAATTGAGGCGAATGAAATAGAAAACCCTAATCAAATTGTCATCGGGCAAGCTTTAGTTATACCAATTGTCGGCCGTTTTTACTGGGTACAACCTGGTGACAGTCTCTGGGGGATTGCCAATCGATTTCAAACAACCTTTCAAGAGTTAGCTGCGATCAATCAAATTCCTGTTACACAACCGCTTACGATTGGTACTCGTTTATATATCCCGCCCCAGCCAAAAACTAATCGGGAATTTAATGCTTATGTAGAACCTCGGGGTACGACTGTATCACCCGTATTGGAGGAAAGCGCAAGGGATGCCGCTCCATATTTAACTTATTTAGCTCCTTTCAGCTTTCAAGCCTTAAGAGATGGGTCTTTAAAAGAACCATTACTAAATAACTTTCCAGCGATTGCTGAAGCCAATAATAATGTATTAATGATGGTCATAACCAATCAAGAAAATGATGCATTTAGTGATGAATTGGGGAGAATCTTGTTAAATGATATGTCAATTCAAGACCGCTTTCTTAACAACATTGTCACTACTGCACAACGATACGGCTTCCGGGATATCCATTTTGATTTTGAATATTTACGCCCGGCGGATCGTGAAGCATATAACCAATTTTTAAGAAAAGCAAAAGCACGCTTCAATCAATTTGGATGGTTACTTTCAACTGCCCTTGCTCCGAAAACAAGAGCCGATCAGCCCGGACGTTGGTATGAAGCCCACGATTACCGGGCACACGGGGAAATTGTTGACTTTGTTGTGATCATGACTTATGAGTGGGGTTACAGTGGTGGACCGGCTCAGGCAGTATCTCCAATAGGACCTGTTCGCGATGTGTTAGAGTATGCCCTTACAGAGATGCCAGCATCAAAAGTTATGATGGGTCAAAATTTATATGGATATGATTGGACCCTCCCTTTTGTCCAAGGAACGATTGCCCGAGCCGTTAGCCCTCAACAAGCCATTGCCTTAGCGGCGGAAAATAATGTGGCCATTCAATATGATGTGAGAGCACAGGCTCCTTTTTATCGGTATAGAGATAATGAAGGAAAAGAACATGAAGTATGGTTTGAAGATGCCCGTTCCATTCAAGCAAAGTTTGATTTGATGAAAGAGCTTGGCATACGAGGAATGAGTTATTGGAAACTCGGGCTCTCCTTCCCGCAAAACTGGCTGCTGATTACGGAGAACTTCAATGTTGTGAAGAGATAGACCTGTTATATTTTCTACAAAAAAAGAAAATCGCTGTCTCAGACAACGATTCTCCAATTTATGCGCGTTGATTTTTAATGTTTAATGGCGGAGGAAGAGGGATTCGAACCCCCGCGCGGTTTAACCCGCCTGTCGGTTTTCAAGACCGATCCCTTCAGCCGGACTTGGGTATTCCTCCGTATTAGACAAAAATTAATATAACATTTACAATTCCACCTGTCAAATAGAATTCTGGACGAAAAAAGTTTCGTCCAGAATTTGTTTATCAGATCATAGCAACCCTTTTATCCCTTATTAATTACTTCACGATTTCTCATGTACGGACGTAAAACCTCTGGTATGATAACTGATCCATCTTCTTGCTGGTAATTCTCTAAGATAGCAGCAACAGTTCTTCCTAGAGCTAATCCAGAACCATTTAGTGTATGAACATGTTCTGGCTTTGCTTTTGGTTCACGTCGGAAACGGATATTTGCACGGCGGGCTTGGAAAGACTCAAAATTACTGCAAGAAGAAATCTCACGATACGTGTCATAACTTGGCATCCAAACTTCAATATCGTACTTTTTCGCTGCTGTAAAACCAAG
Organism: Niallia sp. XMNu-256; assembly: GCF_036670015.1. Taxonomy (NCBI): domain Bacteria; kingdom Bacillati; phylum Bacillota; class Bacilli; order Caryophanales; family Bacillaceae; genus Niallia; species Niallia sp. XMNu-256. The sequence goes on along the minus strand of NZ_CP137636.1, from coordinate 20,440 downwards.
ATCCCCTGTACACATGCTCATAACGCGATATGGCAGCTTTAATAATTGCAGAACTTTCTCGGCATGACCTGTAAGAATTTCTAGTTGTTCATAAGACTCTTCAGGCTTAACAAACTTTACTAGTTCCACTTTGTTGAATTGATGTTGGCGGATTAATCCTCTTGTATCTCTTCCAGCAGATCCCGCTTCTGAACGGAAACAAGCGCTAAATGCTGCATAACTAAGCGGTAAATTTTCCCCATTTAGAATTTCATCACGATGGTAGTTCGTAACAGGTACTTCTGCTGTTGGGATCAAAAAGTAGTCCTCCTGTTCAACTAAAAATGCATCCTCTTCAAACTTTGGCAGTTGTCCAGTTCCGGTTAAACTTGCACGGTTGACCAAATATGGAGGTAACATCTCTAAGTAGCCGTGGTCCTCTGTATGAAGATCAAGCATGAAGTTAATTAATGCTCTTTCTAGTTTTGCTCCCAAATCTTTGTAAAAAACAAAGCGGCTGCCTGTTACTTTACCCGCACGTTCAAAGTCAAGAATATCTAATTCATCCGCAATATCCCAGTGTGGTTTCGCCTCAAAGCCAAATTGTGGTTTTTCCCCCCATGTACGAACTTGTACATTATCGTCTTCAGTTTCACCGATGGGAACACTTTCATGAGGTATATTCGGAATTCCTAATAGGATTTTCTCCAGCTCTTCTTCTACTGTTCTTAACTTATCATCCAGTACTTTTATATCATCGCCAACCTTACGCATTTCTTGGATGAGGTGATCTGCATCCTTCTTATCTCGTTTTAACTGTGAAACTTGTTCAGACACTTCATTTTTTCTGCTTTTCAACTTTTCAGATTCAACAATCAGTTCACGTCTCGTAACATCCAATTCTTCAAAATGATCAAGCTCAGATAAATCTTCCCCTCTGTGTTGTAACTTTGCCTTTACTTCTGCTAAATTGGCGCGTAGAAATTTAATATCAAGCATTGAAAATACCTCCTCGAATTAGTTATAAATTTAGACAAATAAAAAACTCCCGTCCCTAAAAAAGGGACGAGAGCTACCCGCGTTGCCACCCTAGTTGAAGACATAGTTTGTCCTCCACCTTCATACGTTAACGGTTTAAACCGAAAGTATTTACTCACCCAAGGCTTTCCATACTTTACTCAAGGACGGATTCACAAATGTTATTCACCAGTTTCCACCAACCACTGGTTCTCTATAGAATAAGGGATTTGCTACTATTTCCTCTCATTGCTTTTGCTTATTTTAATAAAATCATTAATATATATATTTCCATTTTACAACAGATTTAACCCAAAAATCCATTAAAATCAGTAAATAGAATATTTTAAATAAAGGCCTGGTAAAAACAGTGATAATATTTCTTAAATAACCTTTTTATTTTAAAATCATTTTTGCGATTATCCTAGTGATAATAACTGCAGTTTTTTTTATGTACGTAGGAAACTTCTGTGGTCTCATGTGCGATGACAGAAAGTTTATAGTTTTTCTGGACTTTATTACTATTCTCGACCCTATAACATTAATTTTTACTTATTTCCGGTTTTTTGCCGATATGTTTATAGGGATTAAACGTGGGTAAAATATATGTAAGGTCACCTGTTTCAACGAACGACTAAAAAAATAGAGTCCCCCTGTTTAGGAGACTCTATCCCTATATAATTAAAACCAACCTTTAACTGTTGAGGAAACACTTCCCCAGATATCGCCAAAGAATCCACCAATCGCACGCATACTAAGTACAAACCAGTTAGCCTTTTCGACACTTTCTGCAGCGACTACATCAACAGTAATAGATTTAATCCCATCCTTCGAAAGAAACTCAATCTCACTTCCATCTTTCGGCTTTACCGTCAATGTTCCAACCTTATCACCTTTCTTAATTGGAGCAGTCAGTTGTCCCTCATCATTTAGTTTCTTTTTATCAAGCGTTAAAACAGTTTCAAAGTCTTCCTCTTTCCCTTTTTTCATCATTAGGGAAATGGCATCCTTTGTTTCAATTTTTATTTGATCTTCTTTTCCTTTAGTAACAGGTAGAGTCTCTTTTCCCTTTATCTTCCCGTTTTCCGGGTGGACTTCTTGTTTTGTGAAACTACCAAAGGCATAATCTAATAACTTTTTCGTTTCTGCAAAACGTTCTTCTTTTGAACTAGTTTTCATGACTACTGAAATAAATCTTTTTCCATCCCGCTCAGCTGTCGCTGTGAATCCATCGCCAGCAAATTCAGTGGAACCTGTTTTAAGTCCATCAACACCTGGATATGCATAAACAAGTGTTGGCAACATCCAGTTAAAGTTTTTATACTCTCTACCATCTCTAAACTTTAAAACTGGAACACTTGCTGTATCCAAGACCTCTGGATAATCTTTTAGCAAATAGTAGGCTAGTTTGGCAGTAGCCCTTGCAGACATTACGTTTTCCTCATCAGGACCTCCAGCAGGATGATTCCCCATTAGACTGCTGTTGTTTAACCCAGTTGAGTTCACAAACTTATAATCCTCTAAACCGAGTTCTTCTGCTTTTTCGTTCATCTTCGTCACGAAATTCTTTTCGGTTCCTGCTACAAGTTCAGCTAAGGCAACCGATGCAGCATTTGCTGAAAAAATTGCCATTGCTTCATATAGCTCTTTAACCGTATATTCCTCACCCTGTGTTAATCCAATATTAGAGAGTCCAGGAGCTCCTGATAGTTTATGAACATACTCATTGATCATAACCTTTTGATCCCACGTGATTTTCTCTTCCTCAATGGCTTCTAATACTAAATACTCTGTCATCATTTTTGCCATAGAAGCGACACCAAGGACGACATTCGCATTTTTCTCGTATAAAATAGCCCCGGTCTCTGCATCTACTAAAATAGCAGCTTCAGCCTTTAGTCCTAGTGGATCATTTTCCTCTGCATTCGTTTTGTTTGGGAAAAATGAAAACGATGCCGATACAAAAACAAACAGCACCGTGATCCATAATGCTAGTTTCTTAAACCAATTCAATGAACCATACCTCCAACTATTAATCTATGTTTTTTATTATATTTTCTTGAAATTCATGCATCTTTTTCAAATACTTGTACAGTTTAACATAATTGGTAGAAAAAAAATAGACAGAGAATAGTCCCTCTGTCTATTGAAAAAATAGGAAAATATCTATATCGGTTTGATTATTTGCTTTTTATGATAATGAGTAGTTTGGAGCCTCTTTCGTAATTTGCACATCATGTGGATGACTTTCTATTAGTCCTGCACCTGTCATACGGATAAACTGCGTATTTTCACGAAGTGCTTCCAAATCTGCTGCCCCTACATAACCCATACCTGAGCGAATGCCTCCAACCAATTGGTAAACTGTATCCGCTAGTGGTCCTTTATATGGCAAACGACCTTCAATTCCCTCTGGAACATACTTTTTATTTTCTTCCTGGAAGTAACGGTCACTTGAACCTTTTTCCATTGCTGAAACAGATCCCATTCCACGATAAACTTTAAAACGACGTCCTTGGAAGATTTCTGTTTCTCCAGGGCTTTCAGAAACACCAGCAAGTAGACTCCCTAACATTACAGCATGTCCACCAGCAGCTAGCGCTTTAACAATATCCCCTGAGTATTTAATTCCGCCATCGGCAATGATCGTCTTCCCTAATTTTCTAGCCTCATTTGCACAATCATAAATTGCTGTAATTTGTGGTACACCAACGCCTGCTACTACCCTTGTTGTACAAATCGAACCTGGTCCAATACCAACTTTGACAATGTCAGCACCTGCTTCAAACAAGGCTTTTGTTGCCTCACCTGTCGCCACGTTTCCTGCCACAATCGCAAGATCGGGATATTGTTTACGAACATTCTTAACTGTTTCGATTACCCCTTTAGAGTGTCCATGGGCGGTATCAATCACAATTAGGTCAACCCCTGCAGCTGTAAGATGTTCAAGACGCATATCCGTATCTTGTGAAACACCTACTGCCGCTCCGACTAACAATCGTCCTTGTTCATCTTTTGCTGAGTTTGGAAACTCAATAACTTTTTCAATATCCTTAATCGTAATTAAACCTTTTAGGACACCTTCTGAATCGACGAGTGGGAGCTTTTCAATTTTATATTGCTGTAGAATTTTCTCAGCCTCTTCTAAGGTCGTTCCAACTGAAGCCGTTACAAGATTGTCCTTTGTCATTACATCTGCAATTTGAATGGAATAGTCTTGGATAAAACGTAAATCACGGTTTGTAAGAATACCAACAAGTTTGCGTTCTTCCATATTGTTAACAATTGGTACACCGGAAATTCGGTATTTACCCATTAAATGATCGGCTTCAAAGATTTGTTTTTCAGGTGTTAGAAAAAATGGATTCGTAATAACGCCGCTTTCCGATCTTTTTACCCTGTCTACCATTTCCGCTTGTTTGTCAGGCGTAAGATTTTTATGAATAATACCAATCCCACCTTGACGAGCCATAGCAATTGCCATTTCTGCTTCTGTTACAGTATCCATACCAGCACTAATAATTGGTATGTTCAATTTAATTTTATCTGTTAACTTCACAGATAGATTTACATCACGAGGAAGTACTTCCGACTTAGCTGGAATGAGTAAAACATCATCAAATGTTAACCCTTCCTTTTCAAATTTATTCTCCCACATAAAAAGACCTCCTAGACTGAAAAATATTATTAGTAGGTTATCAATTGGACAAAATACTGTCAAGACTACAAAATTTAATTTAAGTTTTGTGAATATTTGGGGGTTTTCAGGTTGATTCATTCATATAAAGACTTTTATTCATTTTCACCTTATTTCTCGGCTGCAGATACGCATGCATATTTAAAGAATTGTTATAAAGACTTTGAACTAGCAGATCAAAAAAGTTATGAAAACTGCTATCCCTTTATATATTATTTAGAACATGCGAAAATTTATTACGAGCAAGCCGAACAATCTCCATTATTAATTCAACCAATTTTACTTTTCTATGGATTTATTCATTTAATTAAGGCTTGCCTTCTTACAAAGGATCCAAACTATCCAGAAAATACCACTGTTTTGGCACATGGAGTCACAACCCGTAAAAGAAAAAAACAACAGTATGAATTTTTGAAGGACGAAGTTAAGTTCCAAAAAAATGGCCTATTTTCCTGTATGCTTGAAAAGATGTATAACCTTAAAAATATAGAAGGCGATAAAGTTACCATGATTGAATTATTCAAGCAAATTCCAGAATTAAATAATCTTTTTAATAGACTGAAAAAGGGAAGCACATTTATTGATATTACATATCATCAGCAGTCATTCGCTATTCCGAAAGAAGTCCTTGACTGTTTCCATATGACTGAACAACGATTTATTGACTACTTACAACTTAAATCATCGAATCAGTTGTCTTATATAGAAAATACGTCAGACTGTCTACTATTTGAGAAAGGCAGACATTCCAAGGATCTGACACCATTGAAATATAATTTCGTTGAGCAACAATATTGTATTCCTGTTTCCAAAAATGAGTTTTTTACCTTTCCGGAAATGGTCTCACACTATTTATTGCTCTTCAATTTAAGTATGATTGCTCGTTATGAGACAGAATGGTGGAGTGAACTATTAAAAACCATGCCAAATGAAGATTATCCTTTTATCGTTCAATTTTTGAAAACTACTTCACAAAAAGGACCCTTTTTAGCCTATCAATATTTAGCTAACAATATGGATTAACTTGCCAGCGGGAAATAATTATCACTCATTATAACATATATACTTCTTAGGGTTATTATAATTTTAATTCGTTACACTAAGGGCAAAGTAATAAAAAATTAAGCCCCTAAAATACTTAGGGGCTTAATTGCTCGGCAACGTCCTACTCTTGCAGGGGTAATACCCCAACTACCATCGGCGCTTAGAAGCTTAACTTCTGTGTTCGGGATGGGAACAGGTGTGACCTTCTTGCCATTGTTACCGAACCTATTTATTTTTAATAATGGATGGAGAATAGCGGGATCGAACCGCTGACCTCCTGCGTGCAAGGCAGGCGCTCTCCCAGCTGAGCTAATTCCCCATATCATGGTGGGCCTAAATGGACTCGAACCATCGACCTCACGCTTATCAGGCGTGCGCTCTAACCAGCTGAGCTATAGGCCCATTCAACAGGAATAATCTTATTTAATTAGGTATTACTCCTTCAAAACTGAACAACAAACAATCAACTTCATCTCCAAAGGAGATGTTCCGTAAATATCCTTAGAAAGGAGGTGATCCAGCCGCACCTTCCGATACGGCTACCTTGTTACGACTTCACCCCAATCATCTGTCCCACCTTAGGCGGCTGGCTCCTTGCGGTTACCCCACCGACTTCGGGTGTTACAAACTCTCGTGGTGTGACGGGCGGTGTGTACAAGACCCGGGAACGTATTCACCGCGGCATTCTGATCCGCGATTACTAGCGATTCCGGCTTCATGTAGGCGAGTTGCAGCCTACAATCCGAACTGAGAATGGTTTTATGGGATTGGCTAAACCTCGCGGTCTCGCAGCCCTTTGTACCATCCATTGTAGCACGTGTGTAGCCCAGGTCATAAGGGGCATGATGATTTGACGTCATCCCCACCTTCCTCCGGTTTGTCACCGGCAGTCTCCTTAGAGTGCCCAACTGAATGCTGGCAACTAAGGACAAGGGTTGCGCTCGTTGCGGGACTTAACCCAACATCTCACGACACGAGCTGACGACAACCATGCACCACCTGTCACTCTGTCCCCCGAAGGGGAAGGTCCTATCTCTAGGATTGTCAGAGGATGTCAAGACCTGGTAAGGTTCTTCGCGTTGCTTCGAATTAAACCACATGCTCCACCGCTTGTGCGGGTCCCCGTCAATTCCTTTGAGTTTCAGCCTTGCGGCCGTACTCCCCAGGCGGAGTGCTTAATGCGTTTGCTGCAGCACTAAAGGGCGGAAACCCTCTAACACTTAGCACTCATCGTTTACGGCGTGGACTACCAGGGTATCTAATCCTGTTTGCTCCCCACGCTTTCGCGCCTCAGCGTCAGTTACAGGCCAAAGAGTCGCCTTCGCCACTGGTGTTCCTCCACATCTCTACGCATTTCACCGCTACACGTGGAATTCCACTCTTCTCTCCTGCACTCAAGTCCCCCAGTTTCCAATGACCCTCCACGGTTGAGCCGTGGGCTTTCACATCAGACTTAAAGGACCGCCTGCGCGCGCTTTACGCCCAATAATTCCGGACAACGCTTGCCACCTACGTATTACCGCGGCTGCTGGCACGTAGTTAGCCGTGGCTTTCTGGTTAGGTACCGTCAAGGTACGAGCAGTTACTCTCGTACTTGTTCTTCCCTAACAACAGAGTTTTACGATCCGAAAACCTTCATCACTCACGCGGCGTTGCTCCGTCAGACTTTCGTCCATTGCGGAAGATTCCCTACTGCTGCCTCCCGTAGGAGTCTGGGCCGTGTCTCAGTCCCAGTGTGGCCGATCACCCTCTCAGGTCGGCTACGCATCGTTGCCTTGGTGAGCCATTACCTCACCAACTAGCTAATGCGCCGCGGGCCCATCTGTAAGTGACAGCTTACGCCGTCTTTTAGCTTACCAACATGAGTTGATAAGAATTATCCGGTATTAGCTCCGGTTTCCCGAAGTTATCCCAGTCTTACAGGCAGGTTGCCCACGTGTTACTCACCCGTCCGCCGCTAACTTTTGGGAGCAAGCTCCCGCAAGTTCGCTCGACTTGCATGTATTAGGCACGCCGCCAGCGTTCGTCCTGAGCCAGGATCAAACTCTCCAATAAAGTGTTTGAATAGCTCATAAAGTTTGTTACATATAGTAACTGAATTAACGTTGACGTTTGTTGTTCAGTTTTCAAAGAGCAATTATTTCATCGCTTAGAGGCGACTTTTATAATATAGCATTTAATAATAAGTATTGTCAACACCAAAAAGTTATTTTCATTAATAAACATTGTAATTGATTAGCTTATAATGCTTTATCAAATTTTAACAGGGTCATAAAAAGATAATCAAACCCTATTTTTATATAATTTCTTCTACATGCAATTCTCGATCTTTTTCTAAATTAATCATCTCACCGGTATCATATAGTTTTATTAGAGGACGAGTAGGAGATTTATCTGAGATAAATAAGATCTCTCCCAGCTGGCCATTTGAAAGTTTTACTTTACTACCCTTTGTAAAATTAATTAGGCCTGAACTCAATACCATTAAAGCCTGTACATCAAATTTTCCAAATTGGTCTTGGCGCATTAACTCCAATACTTTAAATGGTGACTGCTTTTTTCGATAGGTCCGTTCAGACGTCATTGCATGATATGTATCAGCGACTGCAATAATTTTTGCTACGTCTTGTATTTTATTATTTTTTAATCCCATTGGATATCCACTACCATCTAATCGTTCATGATGTTGAAATATAGCCACTTTTGTGCCTTCCTTTAGAGTGGAAATGTTTTGAACGAGTAAATAGCTATATTTTATATGATTCTTTACTTCTGAGAGCTCTTGGGCCGTTAGTGCTGCCTTTTTTTGTAATATTCCTGGTCTTACTTTAGCCATTCCGCAGTCAGCAAATAGACCAGCTAATGCCGTTTGTACAACCTCACCTTGAGAGTAGTTAAGCCCTTTAGCAATAAAGCCGGATAAGAGGCCTACCGCTAATGAGTGCTGATACAGATATTCTTCCTTTGTTGATAAATGATGTAAATAGAAAATTTCTGATGAGTTTACCAAGGACCTTTCTAATAAAGGTAAGAGGATCATTCTCAATTTAGAAATATCAATTGGTAAGCCAGACTGCCATAATAGAAAATGTTTTTTGAACTCCTTTGTGGCCTCCAAAAATAATGTAGGAAACTCATAGACCTCCAATCCTTGTGAAGAATCCTTATCAAGTAAAATGTTTGCAGGCTGAAAAGGCCCGCCTATAACAAGGGTCGGATTCACTTCTACACTCGTTTGCATGAACAATGTAAGAACTTCAATCAAATCATTCGTCAATACGGTATTTTTTTTCATAATAGGTCTACTTGTTTTATTATAAATATCTTCGGATAGAATACATCCTTCTATTAGCTCCGTTGTTTTTACGCGCATCTCTTTTTCACCCTCAAAGGAATATCATTAACTCCATTTTACTTCCAAATTGTGGACAACTTCAATAGATAATCGAGTAGGAGGAGGTGATTAACCTCCGACCTCTCACACCACCGTACGTACGGATCCGTATACGGCGGTTCAATTAAGATAATTGACGCAAGAATTCATAACGAGTTTGTAGACTTTTAAGCCCTTGGTTACTCCAATAGGAGTTATTGAGGGCTTTACTTAATATTGGGCTATTCGAGATACGCCAATAACCTTTCCGGCTATTTCCCCATTCATAAGCTTTCCATTCTGGAACACCTAGTTTTATAAGATTGCGTATCTTTGTTCTGGGGTTCTTCCAATTTTTCCATAAACACATGCGAAGCCTTCTTCGAACCCAACCATCTAATTCTCTGAAAACAGTTTTCGTATCAGCTAACGCAAAATATCCACACCACCCTATTAAATACTGGTTCAGTTTCTCAACCCGATATTCCATTGGGTAGGACATCTTTCTTGAAGTAAGTTTTCGTACTTTATTCTTCAATCTCTTTAGGCTGTCTTTTGCGATACGAACCTTTGGTTCCTTTGAACTCGTAAAGCTGAAGCCTAGAAACTTTCGTTTCCACGGACGGTCTATTGCTGATTTCTTTTCATTTACCTTCAGACGGAGCTTCTTCTCAATGAATCGTTGAATACTGTTCATTGTTCGTTCTCCTGCTCGTTTCGATTTAATGTAAATATTACAGTCATCTGCGTAGCGAACGAATTTATGTCCTCTGGCTTCTAACTCTTTATCTAGTTCATCTAGCACGATATTAGAAAGCAGTGGACTCAACGGTCCACCTTGTGGTGTACCTTGTTCCGCACTAGAAACCACTCCATTTATCAAGACACCAGCTTGTAAGTATTTACGGATGAGTTTCAATAGTGGTTTATCTTCGATTCTTTTCGCTAATGTGTTCATGAGTCTATCATGATTCACCTTATCAAAGAACTTCTCTAGGTCCATGTCTACTACCCATCTATATCCATCTTTGATATATCCCTTTGCTTTCCTAACTGCATCGTGGGCACTTCGGTTCGGACGAAAGCCGTAACTGTGTTCCGAGAACATCGGGTCATATATCTTCGATAATATTTGGGCAATTGCTTGTTGAATCAAACGGTCTGTCACAGTTGGGATGCCTAATAACCGAACACCGCCATCAGGTTTCGGGATTTCGACTCTTCGGACAGGCATTGGTTCATAGGTACCCTTGAGAATTGCCCCTCTAATAGAAACCCAATTTTCGACTAAGTGCTGACGTAGGTTTTGTACGGGCATCATATCTACTCCATGGCTTCCTTTATTCTGTTCTACTCGTTTCAATGCTAGAAGCATACTCTTCCGTGACAGGATTTGATTCAAAAGCATCGTTATTCTTCCTTCCGTGAATAGCTGTTCTTCTTATGCCAGTGGTCACTCCACCCTCCGAGAGGTCCCCCACGGAATTCACCGTTTCCTTCCTCAAGTGAGGTACTACGTTTTCTGTGTTCATCGTAACTCACTGAATGCCAAGGGCTATTCTTTCTTAATTGTTTAGTCCTTCCGAATCGTTCTAGACCGATTTGTACTATGACCTCAGCTGACTTCTGGTGGTTCAGCTGCTTATCACTAAGCAGGTTATGAAGGGTACTTCACATATCCATCAGACCTCCCCGGGTAAGAATGTAATCTTTCCTTCCATCTATCTGCTTCATTTACTCGATATTACCTTCGGCAGAAAGGACTTTGTCTTGTTATGCAGACTCATCCAATAATATCTAGCCTTATATGAAGTTCGTGTTCCTCAGACCGGAAGTTTGCCGCTCGCTTCCTTCAGATTCCGCGTCACCACAGACACCCTTGCGTTAAGCTAACCACTACTTCTGCCTTCATGGCTCGGGACTCTCACCCTAGAGATTACACCCATGCCGGGCGCACATACAAAAGAAGCGCTACAAAAGTAGCGCTTCTTTATCTATTCTTCATCATCTTCAGTCTGATTGTCTTGCTCTTTTTGCTCTACTTCTGAATTTGAATTTAGTTCTGAATTAGGTTCCGAATTAGGTTCCGAGCCTAGTTCTGATTCTGAATGATGATCTTCCGAATGACCATCAGATTCATCTAAATCCGACTCATCCATCTTCTCTTCCTTCTCTACCTTGGCAATGGTTGCGACACGCTCGTTTTCGCCTGAGTCAAGTCGAATCAGTCTTACCCCTTGTGTATTTCTGCCTAAAGAGGAAATATCATTTACGTCCATTCTAATTAGAACACCTCGAGTTGTAATAAGCATAATATCTTCTTCACCTTTTACAACCTTCATTCCAACAAGGGTTCCGGTCTTTTCTGTGACGTTACTTGTTTTAATCCCTTTACCGCCTCGGTTTTGTACACGGTATTCATGCTCAGGTGTACGTTTACCATATCCATTTTCAGTAACAATAAGGATTTCTGCACCCTCATCAAGTACTTCCATTCCAACTACTTCATCACTCTTATCGAGCGTTATGCCTTTAACCCCAGTTGCAGTTCTTCCCATAGAACGTACATCTGTTTCATGGAAACGAATTAAGAGACCATTTTTCGTTCCGATAATCATATCTTTCGTTCCATCTGTTAAGCGAACAGAGATTAACTCGTCATCTTCGCGTAAATTAACGGCAATTAATCCGCTGTTTCGGATATTTAAGAAAGAGGCAATTGGAGAACGTTTGGATATTCCATGCTTTGTTGTAAAGAATAAATACCAATCATCCTTGTATTCAGAGATCGGAATAATGGTATTGACCCATTCATCTTTTTCAATTCCTAACAAGTTAATAATCGGAAGCCCCTTTGATGTACGGCCATATTCAGGAATCTCATAACCCTTTGTACGATAGACTTTCCCTTTATTTGTAAAATATAGGACCGTGTCATGGGTAGACAATGTGATTAAATGCTCAACAAAATCATCTTCATTTGTCCCCATTCCTTGTATGCCTCGACCCCCACGTTTTTGAGAACGATAGGTTGAAGCTGGAAGTCGCTTAATATAACCATTATGAGTTAAGGTGATGACGATATTTTCTACAGGAATTAAATCCTCATCCTCAATATCTTCAAGACCACCTGAAACAATTTCCGTTCTTCTTTCATCATTGAATCGTTCTTTAATTTCCGTTAATTCCTCACGGATGATCTCAAGAACTTTTTCTTCATCTGCTAGGATTGCTTTTAACTCAGCGATTAATTTTACAAGTTCTTGATATTCTTCCTCAATTTTCTCTCTTTCCAAGCCTGTTAAACGTTGTAAACGCATATCTAAAATGGCTTGGGCTTGTTTTTCAGATAAATTGAAGTTGGTCATCAAACCTTCTCGTGCTTCGTCTGTCGTACGTGAGCTTCGAATTAAGGTAATAATCTCATCGATATGATCGAGAGCGATTCGCAACCCTTCTAAAATATGAGCCCTTGCCTCCGCTTTTCGTAACTCAAACTCGGTTCGTCTCCGAATAATTACCCTTTGGTGATCAAGGTAATGAACAAGACATTCTTTCAAGTTCAAGACCTTTGGTTCCCCGTTTACAAGGGCAAGCAAGTTAACTCCAAAAGTTGTCTGCATGGCTGTTTGTTTATAAAGATTATTTAGAATGACGTTGGCGTTAGCGTCCCTACGAACCTCTATGACAATCCGCATTCCACGACGATCGGACTCGTCACGTAAGTCTGTAATTCCATCAATTTTTTTCTCTCTCACGAGTTCAGCAATTCGTTCAATCAATTTTGCTTTATTTACCTGATAAGGGATCTCATGAACAATAATCGTTTCCCTACCATTTGATTTTGTTTCAATTTCAGCCTTTGCACGTAACTTGATGCTACCGCGACCTGTTTCGTATGCTTTTCTAATCCCGCTTCTTCCGAGAATTAACGCAGCTGTTGGAAAATCAGGGCCAGGAATGATTTCCATCAATTCTTCGATTGTTATTTCAGGGTCCTGACTGACGGCAAGAACGCCATCTATTACCTCACCTAACTGATGTGGTGGGATATTTGTAGCCATCCCAACCGCAATCCCTGACGAACCATTGACAAGCAAGTTTGGAAAACGCGATGGCAAAACGACCGGTTCCTTTTCTTCTCCATCATAGTTTGGTTGATAATCAATCGTATCCTTGTTAATATCTCTTAATAATTCCATTGAAATTTTGGACATCCGCGCTTCGGTATAACGCATCGCCGCCGCTGAGTCCCCATCAACAGACCCGAAGTTTCCATGGCCGTCGACAAGAATATAGCGCTGGTTAAAGTCTTGTGCCATCCTAACCATTGTTTCATATACCGCTTGGTCTCCATGGGGATGGTACTTACCAATGACGTCTCCGACAATACGGGCTGACTTTTTATGTGGTTTATCTGAGTGGATCCCAAGATCATGCATCGCATATAGCACACGTCGATGAACGGGTTTCAATCCATCCCGTACATCTGGAAGTGCACGGGAAACAATTACACTCATCGCATAATCTAAAAACGAGCTTCGCATTTCTTGGCTAATGTTAATTTCTTTAATATTAGACTGTGGATTATCAGCCATATTAAAACCTCCCTTATTGAAACGAACACATCGTTTCTGGGTACAACTTCATATTTCTGATCTAACTTATATATCTAAATTTTTCACATATAATGCGTTCTCTTCGATAAAATGGCGACGTGGCTCTACCTTTTCACCCATAAGCATTTCAAAGGTTTCGTCTGCCTCAATGGCGTCGTCTAGAGTTACTTGGAGAAGCGTTCGATTTTCAGGGTTCATCGTTGTTTCCCACAACTGCTCTGGGTTCATCTCCCCTAACCCTTTATATCGCTGAATGTTTGGTTTTGGTGTTGCTGGCAAAGCCGCCATAATCTCGTCTAATTGTTTTTCGTTGTAGGCATATTGAACTTTTTTCCCTTGTTGGACTTTATACAATGGCGGTTGGGCAATGTAAATATAGCCAGCCTCAATGATTTTTCTCATATATCGGTAAAAGAAGGTCAAGAGAAGAGTTCGGATATGAGCACCGTCAACATCAGCATCTGTCATGATAACGATTTTATGATATCTAGCTTTTGTAATATCAAAGTCTTCTCCGATTCCTGTACCGGCTGCCGTAATCATGGCTCTTACCTCATTGTTTGAAAGGATTCGATCGAGCCTTGCCTTTTCAACGTTTAAAATTTTCCCCCTTAAAGGCAGAATTGCTTGGAAATGTCTGTCTCGTCCTTGCTTTGCAGAACCACCCGCTGAATCTCCCTCAACGATATATATTTCACTAATGGAAGGATCCTTGGAAGAACAATCCGCTAATTTCCCGGGCAAACTTGATACTTCAAGAGCACTTTTTCTTCTTGTTAATTCACGAGCCTTTTTAGCGGCCATTCTCGCTCTTGCAGCCATAAGCCCCTTTTCAACAATTTTCCTACCGACTGAAGGGTTTTCAAATAAGAACTTTTCAAAGTGCTCAGCAAACAGGGAGTCTGTGATCGCACGGACCTCTGAATTGCCAAGTTTTGTCTTTGTTTGTCCTTCAAATTGTGGATCTGGATGCTTAATTGATACAATTGCGATTAAACCTTCCCTAACATCTTCTCCAGAAAGGTTCGTTTCGTTATCTTTAATCAGATTGCTCTTCCGGGCATAATCATTAATAACCCTTGTTAAGGCTGTTTTAAAGCCTGACTCGTGGGTACCACCTTCATGAGTATGGATATTGTTCGCATATGAATAAATGTAGCCTGTATAGCTGTCATTGTATTGCATGGAAACTTCTACTGCGATCCCATCTTTTTCGCCTTCAATGTAAATCGGTTCTTCATGAAGAACTTCTTTCGTTCTGTTCAGATGTTCTACATAAGACTTAATGCCACCTTCGTAATGGTATTCTGATCTCTTATTTTCCTCACGTTTATCCTCAATTGAAAGAAGTAGTCCTCGATTCAAGAAAGCTAATTCCCGAATTCTTACCGAAAGCGTTTCATAATCATAAGTGATTGTTTCTGTAAAAATCTCGGTATCTGGTTTAAATTGAATAATCGTACCTGTCTTATCCGTGTCGCCAATAACCTTTAAATCTTCGACAGGAACGCCTCTTTCAAATTTTTGATAATGAATATGACCTTCACGATGAACAGTTACTTCTAATTGGGAGGAAAGAGCATTAACAACGGAGGCACCTACACCATGTAATCCTCCAGATACTTTGTATCCTCCACCGCCAAATTTTCCTCCTGCATGAAGGACAGTCAATATCGTTTCAACAGCAGGACGGCCTGTTTTTTCCTGAATTCCAACAGGAATCCCTCGGCCATTATCTGTAACGGTAATGCTATTATCCTCTTCAATGATGACATTTATCTCCGTACAATAGCCTGCGAGAGCTTCATCAATACTATTGTCAACAATTTCCCATACTAAATGGTGAAGGCCTCTTGCACTTGTTGAACCAATATACATCCCGGGTCTCTTTCGAACTGCTTCTAGACCCTCTAACACTTGAATTTGATCGGCACCATATGTTTGTTCAGGAGAATTATTTTGCTCCATTGCCATATCAGTCACCCACACTTTCCTTTGACTTTCATAACGCCATTTATAAAAAGAACCATAAGCAACATGGTAAATGATTATTTATTAACAGAATTAACCATTAGCTATCTAGGCTCATTGTCTTCAGCAGAATCTATTCAAATAAAGACGGTTTTCCTAATCTCTTTTTTAATGTATTAGATGTGAAGGGGGAAAAATAAATATGATTATTTGTAATAATGATTGATTTGAACGTTCCTTTTGATTGGTGGACTGAATGATTTTCATACTGTTTTAAAAAATCATTCAGATCTGTTGATGATTCGATGCTCTTTTTATCAATAATGGCAACGATCTCTTTATCATGGATCAATTGTTCCACTCCAAAATCTAAATACACAATTTCACCTCACTGAACCTGTTCTAATGTACCATTTTTCACAAAAAATGTAGTTGCCCCCTTCAGTGTCTCGTGATTGATTCCGTCCACACTTGTTGTTGTTACAAAGGTTTGGACTTTGTCTTGAATGGTATTGAGTAAGTGGGACTGACGATGATCATCTAACTCAGATAGAACATCATCTAGTAGAAGGATAGGATATTCTCCAATTTCAGCATATATTAACTCAATTTCAGCAAGTTTAATTGATAGAGCTGTTGTTCTTTGTTGTCCTTGTGAACCATAAGTTTGAACTTCACGGTCATTGACATAAAATAATAGATCATCTCGTTGCGGACCAAATTGCGTACTTCCTCGTTCAATTTCCTTCTCTTTCATTTGACTATATTTATTTTCATAGATAGTAATCATTTTCGACAAATCTTGGTCTTCTGATACCTCTACAGATGGTTTATATCTAATTTTGAGCTCTTCTAGCTCGCGAGAAATGCCTTTATGGATAGGAAGTGCCCAGTTTTGCAGTAACTCGATAAACTCAAACCGCTTTGCAATGACTTTTACCGCTAATGCAATAAACTGCTCTGTTAAAATATCAAGCATCGTTTGATCCTTTTGCTGTTTAAGCTGCATTTGTTTTAAGTAGCGATTACGTTGTTGTATCACTTTATTTAATTGTCCGACATCGTATAAATAGACAGGAGAAATTTGCCCGATTTCCATATCAATAAAACGACGCCTTACTTGTGGACTGCCTTTTACAAGTGATAAATCTTCAGGAGCAAACATAACGACATTCATATTTCCAACATATTGACTAAGTTTTTTTTGCTCAATATGATTGAATTTTGCCTTTTTTCCCTTTTTTGAGATCAGGAGTTCGAGAGGGATGGATCCATTGTTTTTTTGTATTCTACCCTCTATTTTAGCATATTCCCGGTCCCATAAGATAAGTTCTTTATCATTTGATGTTCGATGAGACTTAGCCATTGCCAGTACATAGATCGATTCCATAATGTTGGTCTTCCCTTGAGCATTTTCACCAAGGAATACATTTACTTTATTTTCAAATGAAACCTGTAATTTTTCATAGTTTCGATAATCTTTTAGCTCTAGCTCTTTAATAAACATGATCTTCATCCTTTAATCCCGCTTTTTCTTGGTAGTCAACTGAACCAATGAAAAGGGGTTGCTATAGCAATTGACTAGTAATCACTACAGTTATGATAGATTGTATAAATTTCGTATCTGATTTTTACTCATTTCCAACAACAAGGTAGGAGCCATGCCCTTCTACTTCAACTTTGTCACCATTGCGAAGCTTTCTTCCTCGTCTTTGGTCTTGTTCCCCGTTAATAATAATTTCATACTCACTTAAAAACCACTTCGCCATTCCACCTGTAGAAATGATGTCAGCGATCTGTAAAAATTGGCCTAACGTAATGTACTCAGTACCAATGTTAATTTTTTTCATATTTTTTCACTCCGATTAGAAATGACATTCAATACTTTATTTTACTAAATTTATGAACTAGATACAAAGGAAATCAGAGCAGATCCCCTAAATTACCATTCTAATTGAAAAGCTACCGTAAAAAACGGCAGCTTTTAAGGATTTATATAACAAGAAAGTTATAAATTGTATGGTATTGTTTTTTTTATTTTTAATAAGTTCGAACAGGTAGGATTAATTGAAGGGTCGAATCATCGTGAATGGGATAAATAACGAATGGCCGCATAGCGCCAGTAAAGAGTATGTTAATTTCATTTCCTTCAATGGCCTTCAAAGCGTCCATCATATACTTTGCGCTAAATGAAATCTTTAATTCCTCTCCGCTAATAGAAATGCCTTTTAATTCTTCTATTACCTTCCCAACCTCTGGAGTATTAGAGGATATCTCGATCATATTGTCTCCGATTGTTGATAGTTTTACAACATTATTTCGTCCTTCTCTAGCCAATAAAGAGGCACGATCAATCGCTTGTAAAAATTCCTTCGTATGCAAGGTAATATCTGTTTTACTTTCATTCGGAATTAATCTCGACGTATCAGGATAATTTCCCTCCAATAACCTTGAGAAAAATAACAAATGTTTCGCCTTAAAAAGAACTTGATTTTGAGTAATAACGATTTCTACTGGTTCGTTATTATCAGCTAGAATTTTACTCAGCTCATTTAAACTTTTCCCAGGAATTACCACATTGTAGTTTGCCGGAGTCTCCATTTCGATTTTAGCTTTTCTTAAAGCCAAACGATGACTATCTGTTGCAATACAGTGTAATTCATTTTTTTCAACCTTCCAGTTTACACCTGTCAAGATCGGGCGTGTTTCTGAGGTGGACACTGCGAAAGAGGTCTGGCGAATCATGGCCTTAAGTAAATCAGTCGGAATCTTAAATACATTTTCAGCTTCAATTTGAGGCAATTGTGGATATTCCTCAGCATCAAGTCCAATTAAATCAAATTCAGAGTTGCCCGAACGAATGACGGTTTGTAAATGGTTTTGAACTTCAATTTCTACAAAGTCAGAAGGGAGTTTCTTGACCATCTCACTAAAAAAGCGGGCTTGTAATATAATGGCACCGGGTTGTTTAATTTCAACAATTTCTTTGTCATCTTCTTCTTTTGGAATAAAAGATTCAATCGATATATCTGAATCGCTACCTGTTAAGGTTACGCCTTCTTCAGTTGCAACAATTTTAATACCCGTTAGGATTGGAATCGTTGTTCTGCTTGTTACTGCCTTCATAACATCTTGAACACTTTGTACTAAGTGATCTCTTTGGATGATAAACCTCATTTCTGATCCTCCAATTTTGGATATATATATATTAATTATTTTTAATAAAAAATAGAAGTAATAGTAATAGGGCCTGTGAATTTGTGGATAACCATTACAAAAGACAATGAAATACAGGTTGTACACATGTGGATAAGCTGTGAATGGATCTGAAAAAGTTATACACAAGGTTGTTCATTTGTTAGTCTGCTAGACTAGTAAATCCACTATACGTATTTAGACCTTTAGTTCATCTTGAATGTCTTTTAACTCTCGTTGCAATTGAGTATCCGTTTGTAACATTTTAGATATTTTTTCATGAGCATGTATAACGGTTGTATGGTCCCGTCCACCAAATTCTTCCCCAATTTTTGGTAGGGATAGATCCGTTAATTCTCTTGATAGATACATAGCGATTTGCCTCGGAAATGCGATTGATTTTGTTCTCTTTTTCGCTTTGAAATCTTCCAATTTGATGTGGTAATGTTCACCAACCACTCGCTGAATGTCAGGAATCGTAATAATTTTTGGTTTAGAGCTAGGGATAATATTTTTTAAAGCTTCCGCTGCTAAATCTGCATTTATATCTTTGTTTACTAATGAAGAATAGGCGACAACTCGAATAAGAGCGCCTTCTAATTCACGAATGTTGGAATCAATTTGATTTGCAATATATAACATGACCTCATTTGGAATATCTAACCCGTCAGCCTTAGCCTTTTTGCGTAAAATAGCGATTCTCGTTTCTAAATCAGGCGGCGTTATGTCCGTGATTAGGCCCCATTCAAATCGTGAACGTAAACGCTCTTCCAAAGTAGGAATTTCCCTTGGTGGCCGGTCACTTGAGATCACAATTTGTTTGCTTTCCTCATGAAGAGTATTAAAAGTATGGAAAAATTCCTCTTGAGTCGATTCTTTTCCAGCTAAGAATTGAATATCATCTATTAAAAGGATATCTACGCTACGGTATTTGTTCCGAAATTCTTCAGCTGTGTTATCACGGATTGAGTTAATAAATTCATTTGTAAATTTCTCTGAAGAAAGATAGACCACTTTAGCTGATGGATTGTGTGATAGTACATAATGTCCGATCGCGTGCATTAAATGGGTTTTACCAAGACCAACACCACCATAGATAAATAGTGGATTATAAGCTTTGGCTGGTGCTTCTGCTACAGCTAATGATGCAGCATGGGCAAAGCGATTTCCCGAGCCGATGACAAAAGTATCAAATGTATTTTTTTTGTTTAACATATTCCCATGAAATTCCGCATGGTTTTCTTCTCTTTTTTGTATCTTTGGCGGTCCAGACACTTCACTTTTGCTGTCGGATTCACTTTGAGGAATGATGAATTTAACGCCAAACTCCTCTCCTGTAATTTCAAATAAAGCCCCTGAAATGAGCGGAGAGTAACGTTCCTCTAACCAATCTCTAGCAAATTCATTAGGAGCTGTGACAACTAAAGAATTTCCTTGAAGGGAATGAGCCTTAGTAGCTTTTAGCCAGGTATCAAAGCTTGGTTTACTAACCTTCTTCTCAACATTGGCCAAGATACTATTCCAAAGATCCTCAATATTTTCCAA